>JAEZFF010000030.1 GCA_023417635.1 Bacillota bacterium
GACCCGTTTTATTTTGATGAAAACGGCACCGTCAGGACGCGCACCAACCACGCAGGCGGCATCCTTGGC
Organism: Bacillota bacterium; assembly: GCA_023417635.1. GTDB lineage: Bacteria > Bacillota > Clostridia > Oscillospirales > Acutalibacteraceae > Thermocaproicibacter. Next base: position 70 of record JAEZFF010000030.1, read on the forward strand.
GGAATTACAACAGGTATGCCGCTTATTTTCCGCGCGGCGTTTAAGCCGACGCCATCCATCGGGCTGGAGCAGGAAAGCGTTGACCTTGCCGCCGGAAAAAACACAAAACTGACTGTGCATGGCAGGCACGACCCCTGCATTGTTCCGCGTGCCGTTCCGGCGGTGGAAGCCGCAGCGGCTGTTGCCTTGCTTGAGATGCTTTTATAAAAAAACCGGGAGATGGGATTATGACACTGGGGGAAATCCGTGGGGAAATTGACGAAATTGATTCACAGCTTCTTCCGCTTTTTCTGCGCCGCATGGAATGTGCGTCACAGGTAGCGGCTGTAAAAAAAGAAAAAAATCTGCCGGTTCTGAATGAAAAGCGCGAACGGCAGGTTTTAGATGGGATTGCATCAAAATCCGGTGAATTCGGCGGTGAAGCGCGCATCCTGTACTCTGACATGATGGCGATGAGCCGTGGGCTGCAGCACCGGATTCTGGGCGATGGCGCAGAGCTTCGCCAGAAAATAAACAGCGCGCGCGCCGAAATGCCAAAAGCCGAAACGGTGGCCTGCCTCGGACAGAAAGGCTCTTTTTCGCACGAAGCGCTGAAGCGGCTTTTTCCGACGGCAAGTCCCCTGTTTTTTCCGGATTTCCAGACGATTTTTGAAGCGGTTGCGTGCGGGGCGGCAGGCCTGGGCGTACTTCCGGTTGAAAACTCCTCCGCCGGTTCTGTGGGCGACGTGTACGACCTCATCTTAAAATACCGTTTTTCCATACTGGGGGCGTTAAGCCTTCCCATCTGCCAGTGCATCGCTTCCTCGGAGCCAAGCATGGAAAAAATACAAGCCGTCTATTCGCACCCGCAGGCACTGCGGCAGTGTTCTAAATTTCTCGCAGCACACGGGTGGGCAACTGTACCTTTTGCCAGCACAACAGAAGCCGCGGAAAGCGCCGCGGGAAAACCCGGAACCGGCGCGGTTTGCTCCGCCTATGCGGCGCAGGAATGCGGGCTGAATGTGCTGGCTGAAAATGTCCAGGACGCCACCGGCAACCGCACGCGCTTCATCGTCATCGGCAGAAAAATGATCTTTCCTCCGGATGCAGATAAAATCAGCCTGTGCTTTGCCCTTCCGCACCGCACCGGCACACTTTACGGAGTACTGGCCCGTTTTGCCGCCGCTGGGCTGAATCTGACGAAAATTGAGTCACGCCCTATTCCGGGCAAAAACTTTGAATACGACTTTTACCTTGATTTCACCGGAAATGTACACGACGAGCATACGCTTGACCTGCTGTGTGCCCTTTCGGACGAACTGCCGCGCTTCACATTCCTTGGAAACTACCGCGAAACGGAATAAATGCAGAAAAGGAGGCCTCTTATGCATCCCGCATTTTGGTTTATTTTAGCCATAGCCGTCATTGCCGTTGCCTGTGCTTCCAGCGCAAGCACTAAAAAAGCAGAATCTCGTCGAAAAAAGTAATTCGGTGGAGAATAAAGTTCTTAGCAAAATGAATCTATGATATATCAATCTTGCAATAATTATTTTATATTTCTTTTATGGATTCAATTTAATTTTTTCCCACAGTAAAATAGCAGTGTAGTAACTGGATGATATCTTTGAAAATATGCTGCCTTCTGGGGAGATGTTTTTATGAGTCCTATGCCGTTGATAGCCTGTGCCATTGCCATTATGTGCGTCTTTGCCGCCTTTCCTCCGCGGCAGAAACAACGCCTGTAACGCTTTGACGTTCCTGTTTCTTCCACTAACAAAGCCTGCAGGTTTTATATTTTAATCCTGCAGACTCTGCCTGTTAAATTTAGAGCTGAATATCATTTGAGCCGCTGGCCTTTCAAAAGCCGGCGGCTCAATTTTTATTTCATGTTTTATCCAGAAAGTGATTGGTTCTTTCCGCCATTGCCTAAGTTCAGAGAAAAGCAGTATCGAACCTCCGTCAGCGTTTCCCCCATCAACTCACTGTGCGTTACATCGTCGGTTTCGCACAGCCCCATAGCAGAATAAAACTGCCGTGCATTCCGGTTTTGTTTCAGCACCCAGAGAAATCCGTCCTGAAAACCTTCGTACGCAAGGTCTTCCTGTGCTGCGCGCAGAAGTTTCTCGCCGTATCCTCTGCGGCAAAAGCCCGGCCGCACATAAAGGTACACGACTTCACCCCAGTCCGGATATTTTTCATCGCGCGACTTTCCGTAACCGATCATCCCCGCGGGAGTATCGTCCTCCAGCAAAAGCTTTACTTTCAGCGTTCCGGCAGAAATATCTTTTTCGAACCTCTTTGTGGAATGGCTGTCATCAAGGCTGTCCAAAAACGCCTGCGGCATCATTCCGACATAAGCCGCCTTCCAGCTTCTTTCCTTTATCATGCTCACAGCCTGCGCATCATTCGGCCGCGCCGGGCGAATCGTTATTTTCATGATGTTTCTCCCTTTTTGCCATTTTTTCTGCATCTGCGGCGGTATTTCCTGCAGGCAGGGAGGAAAGCGCGGTAAAAATCGACCCATTCTTTTTCTTCATCCACCGTCAAAGTACGGCCGCCATAGCAAACGTCGCAGTAGAGCTGCGTAATGCGGTCAAAACTGATGGGTGAGAATGTCATTTTTTCGCGCACCTTTGCAGCAAGCTCATTCGGTGTACCGGAAGGCGGCACAGCAAAGCCAAGCCGGAATAGGATACGCGCAAAATAGCGGTAAAGTGCCTGCACCATTTTTTTGCCGCCCCTGCGCCGCACAAAGGCAAACCACAGTGCGCGGTATGCTTTTCTTGCCCCGTACACCAACCCCGCCAATAAAGCGAGAATTCCGGCTGCTTTTAGGAACGAAAGCAGCAGTTCCGCCCAGCCGCTGTTCGCCGTTTGAGCCGAACCGGTGGAAGAAGCAGAAGACGTAAGCGCCGATGAATTCTGTGGTTTGGAAGAAAGCACCGAGGAATCTTTACCCACAGCAGAAGGAGCGGAGGATGGTGCTGAAGGGCTGCTTTGCGTTTTAATCAGCGCGCTTGCTGCGGGCAGAGCGGAACCGGGCGTCGGGTCCGCCGTAAGAAACCCGTACCGCGACGAATAATATTCCACCCAGGCATGCGCCTGTGCATTTGTGACCTCGTAAACGTTCATGGAAGTTGAATTTGCAGCTGACGGCACAGCGTAGCCCTCCACATACCGGGCTGGTACGCCGCTTGCGCGCAGCAGGAGCGTCATGGCTGTGGCAAAATGCTCGCAGTACCCCTGCCGGGAACTAAAGAGGAAAAAGTCTGTAAAATCCTGCCCGAACCACGGCTGCTGTGGTGAAAGCGTGTAAGTACAGTTTTTCTGAAGCCATGCCGAAATAGCCGCGGCTTTCTGGCGTTCGTCGGTCTTTCCCTTCGTAATTTCCTTTGCAAGCGCTGCCGTGCGCGGAGTTATTTTCTCTACTGAACCATAAAGCCTCTGCATCGCCGCGGTATCTGCTTGCATTTTTGCCTGTAAATTGGCATCCAGTTCATTCTGTTCAACCATGCCTTCTGTGTTTTCTAAATTTGGTACATAATTTACGGCCCTGCAAATTCTGTTTTTAGGAACTAGTTCCTGTGCCACAGCACTCGGGTAATGGCGTTGAATTGCAATATCCAGAGTTTGACTTATCAGCGGAAGAAACAGGTTTTTTTGTTCGTCAGCCTGAAATGTAATATCCATTTTACACAGGCGCAAAGGGGAATACGCTTGGGTAAGATCATTGCCACTAATTGATGTCTGGCCGCGCAGAGTTCCAAAGAAATACAGCAGCAGCTTTTGGTAATTTCGGACCGCCGACTCGGTCAAGTCACTTTGCGATTGATTGCCCCAGTATTGAACAGCCGCATTCCCTACCAACCAGGAATGGCCGTTATAGGTGTCGTAAATCCGCCCGCGCAGGTAGACTGGGCCATCTGTTTTGACCTGCATGACCGGTGTGCTGCTGATGGTCATTTTCCGCCCAAGCGTATAATTTGGGTCATAATCATGGAACCCGCTTGTCACAAAAAAGTTCTTATGGAAGTTTTCGAGTGTTTGCGAAAGATCAATTTTTGGCTTGTCATGGAAAGCAGCGTGCAGCTGCGTAAAAGCAGCCTGGGAGCCTGCAAGTACCGCAGCTGTAACAACTGCAGCCAGCGCCGTAGTACACAGTACAGCTTTGCTGCTGCCCGGTTTTCCTTTTGCGGCATCCTCCGCACCCGCCCGAACAAACAGCAGTGCAGAGCATCCCGTCACAGCAACCAGTGCAGGTACGCTCGCCGAATAGCCCATGAGGGACAGCATACTGGGAAGCAAGATATTGAATGCCCAGAACAGCACGCAGGTTAGCCGCTTTTTCGCGCAAAGGAAAGCCGCAACGGCAAAGATGCCCGCAACCGCTGGAATGGCCTGCTCCGAACCAATGAAGCGAACCATCGCCGGTCCCGGGTCATGGAACAAAAAATCCATTGCTGCATAAAAGTCATTGCCCGCAGACCATGTAATTCCCAGAAGAAAAAGGAATGGAATGCCTATGCCTGCGAACTTTTCCGCACGGCGAAAAAAGCAGGGGAAAAACAACACCGCAGCACAGCAGAGAACCATGGGGAAAACCCTGTTGTTCAGCGTGCCTTCCGCCATGAAGGGCAGCAGCATATTGTAAGTGCTGGCACAGCCTGCTGCAATAACCAGCGCAAAACCAGCAGCCCGATTTCCCACGGTGTAACCGTTCATTCTCTTCCCCTGCCGTTCTTTATTCTCTCGAAATTTGTATCCTGGCAGCCGGTTCTTCTTCAGCCGCCGCCGTTTCCTGCAGAAAGCTTACACCGCACTGTGCAAGTTTTTTCGAAAAAGCAGAAACGTCTTTTTCTACCGGCGCAGCATAGCAGTACACAGCATCGGCTCCATTTTCCGTCTGCGCCGCAAGTTCCCTCGCCAGATTTTCATCCAGGCAGGCTGCCACCGCAGCCGCTCCCCCGTGCCCAGGCTGAAAAATCTCAGCTTTCATTCCCTCTGATTCTTTCTTTGCCAGCGCAAGTGACACAGCCGCATCGGCAAGGCCTTTTTCCGTATGAATTGGTTCCCTGCAAAGCAGTTTTCCGCCGCAGGAAACGAGGCGCACCGACTCGCCGCGCCCCACGCGGCTCAGCACTTCACGGTAAGCCATTTCACAAAGCAGGTCATGTACAAAAAGTGCATTTTCACTGCCGGCGGAAACCGGGCGAAAATCTACTGCAACGGTAGAACAGGCAGCACCGGTTTCTTCATACAGGCGCGTCATCATCTTCCGACTGTGAGCGGAAAGTTTCCAGTGAATGCTGCGCATAGAATCGCCAGGCACATATTCGCGCACGCCATCGTAAGAATTCTCATCATACCGGCTGTGCCCTTTGGCCGGCCCTTCTTCCCGCCGCAGGGACAGCACATCAGAATCCCCAGCCTGCCCCAAACTGCGGCCGGGCGTTACCACGGCGGCGGCAGGCCGCAACTCCGTTTGCAGCCGCAGTTTAAAAAGCCCCAGCGGGCCGGAAACAACGGCTTTCCGCACGGTTGCCCGGTACGCTCCCACATGCCCCGGCAAAAAGGAAAAGTGCAGCGTTTCTGTGGATTTCGGCGCTATGCTCAGTGAAACGGTCTTTTTCAGCGGGCGGAATCCATCCGGCCCCGTCAGGAGAACGGTAACTCTTAGCCGGCTGATAAGAAAATGACTCTTGTTCTCAAAGGCGCATGAAAAAGAAGCCGGTTTTCCCCGGCCATACTCCTGAAAAGACGGCAGCAAAGTGCCGCCGCTCGTCTTCCGCCAAGCACAGATAGCGCAGATGTCGTCAATCGGAAACAGCAGAACCAAAAACAGCAGTGGCGTATAGCCGAAACGGTTGTTCAGCAGATAACCCTCCGCTGAAAAAAGGGCAATCAATAAAAAATAAATCAGTCTATTCATCTGTACGCCTGCATTTCAGCCCCGAAGGGAGGGCACAGGTGTTTTTTCCAGAATCTCGGCAAGCACTTCCGAAGTGCTTGTGCCGGAAAGCCTCGCTTCCCGGGAAAGAATCAGCCGATGCTCCAGCACACAGGGCGCAAGGTCTTTCACATCATCCGGCAAAACGTAGCCGCGGCCGCTGTAAAGCGCCTGTGCCTGCGCCATGCGGTACAGCATAATAGAAGCACGGGGGCTGGCTCCCAGGGCAAGCTCCTTCGTGTTTCTTGTTGCATTGACAAGTGTAAGAAGGTACCGCGCCGTTTCTTCCGCCACATGAATTTGGAAAACATCCTGCCGCACGGCAAGAATGTCTTCCGCTTTCGCTGCGGGCAAAAGACCTGCCGCCCTGCCTTCCTGTGAGCCGTGCAGAATGCGCAGTTCATCGTTTTCCGTTGGATACCCAAGCGAAACACGGATGGTAAACCGGTCAATTTCCGCTTCCGGCAGTGGAAAAGTACCCTGATACTCTACCGGATTCTGCGTTGCCAGCACCATAAACGGCTGTGGCAGACGGTGGGTAATGCCATCTACCGTCACAGATCCTTCCTCCATAATCTCGAGCAGGCTCGCCTGTGTTTTGGGAGAAGTGCGGTTGATTTCATCTGCCAGCACAAAGTTGCTCATAACGGGGCCTGGACGAAACTCAAACTTCCCCGTTTCCTTATTATAAATAGAAAAGCCCGTAACATCAGAAGGAAGAATATCCGGCGTAAACTGAATTCGACGGAATTCGCAGTCTACCGACCTCGCCAGCGCGCAGGCAAGGCTCGTTTTCCCCACACCGGGCACGTCCTCAATCAGCACATGGCCGCCGCACGCCATGGCAAGAACAATCCGCTCTACCGTCTTCTGCTTTCCGATGATGACTTTCCCGATATTTTCGACAACGTTCTGAAGCACTTTTCTGGATTCCTGCAAATTGCTCATTGGTTTCGTTCCCCCACTTCAGATTCGGCCAAAAGCGGCCGAATTTTCCAAAAATGATAGTATTATTCTTCTAATCATATTCTGTTTCTTTCCTGCTGTCAACGCGCTTTCTTTTCTGCAAAAGTTTCCTCGCAAGTTCTCACCAGGCCTCTTTCAATAAAAGGTTTTAACAATGCAAAAAATGATGAACTATACTTCTAATTGATGCCTTGCCCTTATTTGAGCTTCATTGAAAGTTCTCGCCAAGCCTCTTTCAATGAAAAAGCTTCGACAGAGCAAAAAATGATGAACTATACTTCTAATTGATGCCTTGCCCTTCTTTGAGCTTCATTGAAAGTTCTCGCTAGGCCTCTTTCAAGAGGCCGCGCAGGCAAGGGCAACCCAGCCTTTTTCCTCACGGCGGTCAAGAATTTTGAATTTACCCTTAAGGGCATTTTGAACATCCTGCTCGCGTTCGTCGATAATGCCGCTCATAATGTAAACAGCGCCCGGCGCAAGATACTTTTCAATGTCTTTCGTCAGCTCAATAATGACATCTGCAACAATGTTTGCCACAACCACATTGAACTGCCCGTCCACCTTTTCGGTCAGACTTCCGTCAATTCCCGTGAAGCGCTCGGCAACGTGATTGCGCTCCGCATTCTGCTTTGCCGTTTTCACGGCCAGCGGGTCAATATCTACCCCCACTGCACTGCCCGCACCAAGCAAAAGTCCCGCAACAGAGAGGATTCCACTTCCGCAGCCCACATCCAGCATCTTGCAGCCAGGCTTCACATAATCTTCAAGGAACTGCATACAAAGGCGCGTTGTCTCATGCGTCCCGGTGCCGAAAGCGATACCCGGCTCCAAGTCAAGCACCACACGGCCATCCGGGTTCTCCACCTTTTCCCAGTCAGGCCGAATCAGCAGCCTTTTGCCAACATTAATCGGATGAAAATATTTCTTCCAGTTGTTAATCCAGTCTTCCTGCACACAGGCACCGGTTTCTATTTTATTTTTGATACCGGCAGCGGCATATCGCTCCGTCAAAAAAGAAATTGCCTCGGCGGGATTGTCCTCCGGGCTGATGTACACATGAACAATCGACTTGGTGCGGTCTTTTTTCAGCAAATCCTCGTCAATCAGGTCAATATGCGCCACTTCTTCGACTTCTTCATTTAAATGCGAATAATCTTCAATATAAATGCCGTAGGGAACCGTCATCTGCGCAATTGCTCCCGCAAGGTCAACGTTCTCCGCATCCACTGTAATTTTAACTTCCGTCCAGTCCATTTTTCAGTCTCCTTTTCAGATCACATACTGTAATTATATACGATTCCCAACAAAAAATATAGACTAATCCCACAGCCTGCCCGAATACATTTGACTAATACAACTTTTCGGGTGGTTTTCAAATGGGAAGAAAACGCAGATTTTTCTGGAATGCCGTTATCCTCACCGTAAGCAATCTGCTGCTGCGCATGGCGGGCATCTGGTTCCGCTCCGCCATTACCAGCCGCATCGGCGCAAGCGGTATGGGGCTGTGCCAGCTGATTTTCTCCGTCTTCATGCTCGGCATTACAGCCTGTACCTCGGGTTTTGGCCTTGCCATGACGCGCCTTGCCGCCGAAGGGCGCGCTTCGCACGGATGTGTTACCCGGTGCCTGGGGCTTGCACTTTTACTAAGCGCTGTTGCTTGGGGCGTACTGTTTTTTGGCGCCGGATTTATTTCGGCGCACCTCATACAAAATTCGCTTGCCGAACAGCCCCTGCGCCTGCTGGCTTTCGGGCTGCCCTTTATTGCCTGCTGTGCCTGCCTGAAAGGCTACTTTTTCGCGCAGCGGAACACTGCCATCCCCGTGCTGGATGAATTTTTGGAAACGGGCGTAACCATAGGCCTTTCGCTGCTTTTTCTGGACCGCTCGGGCCTTCCCCCGCTGGAAAGTCTGATGGCGGCTTCCACTCTCGGTGAAGTAGCTTCCGTCGTCTTTTTAATTCCCGTTTTTTACTGCTATACCCAAAAGCACGGCATGGCACGGGAAAGCACCGGCATCATGCGGCAGATTGTCCACATCGCCGGGCCTATGCTTGTGGGTTCGTTCCTGCGCAACGGCCTTGCCGGGGCAGAAAACCTTTTGATTCCAATCGGACTGCGTGCAAACGGTGCAAACAGCATTGCTTCCCTTGCACAGTACGGCGTTGTGCAGGGCATGGTCATGCCGATACTGTGCTTCCCCATGTCGCTTATCAGTTCTGCCGCCATGCTGATGATACCGGAAATAGCTGAATGTTCCGCAAAAAGTGACACGCACTCCGTGCGGCATTCCGCGGAATGTGCTTTCCGTTTCACACTGCTTTTCGGGTTCCCCACCGCAGCCATCCTTCTGGTCTTTGCAGAAGAACTGGGAACCGTATTTTTTGGAAACGCACAGGCCGCGCAGATACTGCGCATTATGGCGCCGCTTGCCCCGCTGATGTACCTTGACAATGTGGTCGATAATTTGCTGAAAGGCCTTGACCAGCAGATGTTCTCCATGAAGCTGAACCTGTGCGACTCATTAATGCGCGTTGCGCTGATAGCCATCCTGATTCCCCGTTTCGGAATAGGTGCCTACCTTGTTCTCCTTTTTGCGAGTGAAATTTTCAACGCTTCACTCAGCATTAATCGGCTGCTGAAGGTCACGAAACTGCACGCCGACGTTATAGACTGGATTCTTTTCCCGGCGGTCTGCGGTGCGCTTACCTTTTATATGCTGAGTTTTCTGAAGAAGCTTTTCTTCCTATAAAAATGCTCCCGGGGACTTTGTAAACGAAAGTTCCCCGGGAGCATCCTACCTATTATATATAATGGAAACAAGGACTTGCTGTACTCAGGCTTCAGGGTCTGTCGCACTGCTGCTCTTTACCGCGGCAGCAGGCTTTTCCTTCGAAGGCTTTTCAAAGAGTTTGCGCATGCAGTGGTAAACAACCATTACAGCCAGCGCCATCAAAAGGACTGCGATAATCAGCTGCAGGCCATCTGTAAGGAAAACGAACTGGCCGGCGCCCATCTTTTTAAAGATGTTGCCAACTGCCTCAACAAGCGCCGTCATGGTAACAACAAGCATCACGCCCATCGGCACATAAAGCATCCAGCCTTTGCGGCCTGTCGTCTTGAGGAAAACCGCCAGGGCAATCAGCACCATTGCCGCAAGCAGCTGGTTTGCAGAGCCAAACAGCGACCAGATGTTGTTGTACCCGCCAAGTGAAAGCACAAAGCCGAAAACAAGCGTCAGAACGGTTGACACATATTTATTGGTAAAGAACTGCGCAACTGGGGTATGTGCCTTGCCATCCTCATCGTAAAGGAGTTCCTGAAAAGACATACGGCCTATGCGGGCAACGGAGTCGAGTGTTGTAAGGCACAGCGCCGAAACACACATGGTCATGCTGCACTTCGCAACATAAGAAGACATGCCGAACTTTTCAAAGAACCCGGCAACACCGGCAGAGAAGATCTGGAACGGGGTACCGTTCGGCATCTGGCCGTTTTTAGCCGCCGCACCGGCAACAACAAGAGCCGAAACTGCAAGGAGGGATTCTACAACCATGGCGCCGTAGCCAACCGGAAGCATATCTTTCTCGTTGCGAATCTGCTTGGAGGAAGTTCCGGAAGAAACGAGGCTGTGAAAGCCGGAAACCGCGCCGCAGGCAATGGTAACAAAAAGCATTGGGAACAGCATTTTGCCGTTTACGGTAAAGCCGTTAAATGCGTTAATGTTCATGTCCGGCCGCGTGATGAAGATGCCGACGACCGCGCCGATAATCATAAAAATCAGCAGAAACGAGCTGAGGTAATCGCGGGGCTGCATCAAAATCCACATCGGAACGACCGCCGCAAAGAAAATGTATGCAAACACAACAAGCAGCCACTGCATTTTATTGAGGTAAATCGGGAAGGCCATGCCGGCTGCCATCATGGCGACGAAAAGAACAACGCCGGCTAAGAACATCACAATCTGGTTTGGTTTTACATATTTGAGGAAAAGACCGAACAGAACCGCGCCCAGGATGTAGAACATGGAGATGGAGCCTGCCGCCGCGTTCGGGGCCGTAACCGCATTTGCGGCCACCGGTGCCGCAAGGCTGTAAGCCTTAACGGCAGAAGCGTTGAAAGTGGAGGCAACCATATCGCCGAATGCCGCAATTACAAGCAGCGAAAAAACCCAGCAGAACATCAGGAAAAGGCGTTTGCCGGTTTTGCCGATATACTGTTCAATAATCAGGCCAATGGACTTGCCCTCATTTTTCACGGAAGCGTACAGCGCACCGAAGTCCTGTACCGCGCCGAAGAATACGCCGCCTACAAGAATCCACAGCAGCGCCGGAACCCAGCCGAACATGGCCGCGATAATCGGGCCTGTTACAGGGCCTGCGCCCGCAATCGTGGAAAACTGATGTGCAAACACAATGGATTTTGGGGCCGGAACATAGTCCTGGCCATCCGCGTGGGTGTAGGCAGGTGTTTTCGCCTTGGGGTCAATTCCCCATTTCTTTACAAGCCATCTGCCGTAAAAGAGATAGCCGCCGCCCAGCACAGCTATGGAGATGAGTATTATTGCCAAACCGTTCATGCTTTTCTTCCTTCCTCGTCAAAAGAATCCCGTTGATTGTTGTGGCAGGAATACCGCAGAAAAAGGCACATTCGGGGGAAAATAAAAAATCCCCCGTCTCCGACTTTTTGTAGAAAGTCAGAGACGAAGGATTTCACTCCGCGTTACCACTCTGTTTGCTGCTTCATTGCAGCCTGCTCAGCCGCATCGGGCGGGCCCACCCAATGCGCCCGAATGTAACGGTTCGGAACCGGCCGCGCCTAATTGCCTTACGGCTTTCAGTTCGGCTGCTCGCGGGCGATGTCATTCTGAAATATCCTGCCGTCTTTCACCAAATGACGGCTCTCTGTGAGGAGAGATCCCAAAACTTTTACCCGTTCACTGCATTTGCGATATTCTTTGCGTTTCATGTTATCACGCGGCTCTTCGCTTTGTCAACAGGTTTTTTACGAATTGTAAATACTTCCAATTCAGTTTGGCGGTTTAACCCGATAAACTGTTAAATATCACAACGATTCTGCATTTCAGGATAAAAGTGTCCAAGTTTCCAATCAAAGCCACCGGCTTTCTCTTCTACGAACTTTCAACCACACCGCATCTCCACAAAGTGCAGAAACGAGTCCCGTAAGATGCTCTGTACATGATTAACTAATTGTCAGACAACGAGCGCTGAAAATGGAAAATCAGGCGGCTATTTTTGCTTTATGGAATTTGTTTTTTGGCGTGTTTTATCCCTTGTATTTATAAAAAAACTATTTTGCTGCCGGTTCTGCAATCGCGGCAGTCGTTCCGCCAATCAGCTCTAAAAGCTGCTTTGGCTCCACTTCCACCTGCGTGCCGATTCTTCCCCCGCTGACAAGAATCGTTTTCTGCGCCTCACAGCTGCTGTCTATTACCGTGCGGAACTGTTTTTTCATCCCCACGGGCGAACATCCTCCACGGATATACCCCGTTACTTTATTGATTTCGCTCACATGGATCATCTCTACCGATTTTACCCCGACGCTTTTCGCCGCTGCTTTCAGATTCAGCTCCATTGCAACCGGTACGGCAAAGACATAGAAATTTTTATCCGCACCGCGCGTTACTAAGGTTTTAAACACCTGCTCCACATTTTCCCCCAGTTTCGCCGCAACGGAAACGCCGTCTATTTTTCCGTCCTTATTTTCATAGAACCACGGCTTGTAAGGGATTTTCGCCTGTTCTAAGATCCGCATAACGTTTGTTTTGAGTTCCTTTGCCATTTTGCATCATCCTTTTTCCGTGTTTTAACAGTTCTATTATAGTACCATAAGCAAGATGGTAAAAGCAGAAGCGGCAATCAGCACACCCGCGCTGACCCAGGAACGGATTTTCTGCCCGCGCGTGCTGGCATAGCGGCCCATCACCGTGTGGTTGGAGGTAAGAAGCGTAAGAAAAATTAGAATCGGCGTCATCAGCACGCCGCCCGCCGCCTGCACAAAAACCGAAATTCCGTTCAGCCGCATGGCTGGCACCAAGGCCGCACCCGCCGCAAGCAGCACGCTGAAAGCGTAAATACCGTAAAAGCCGGGCGCTTCACGGAAGCTGTCATTCAAGCTTTTTGTCCATCCGAGCGACTCCGCAACGCTCCAGGAAGAAGAAAGTGAAACCGTCACCGCCGCAAGCAGACCGGCGTCAAACAAGCCAAGTGCAAACAGCACTCCGCCCGCCGGGCCAAATCGGCTGGTAATGGCTGCCACAATCTGTGGGGCATCCGCGTTTTCCGCATCCGGAAGAATCCCGTAAAGGGAAGAGCCGATGAAGATTAATGCCGCCGCCACGGTTGTCTGACATATACATCCCGCCAGCGTATCTGCCCTTCCGCTGCGGATTTGGCTTTCTTTTTCTTTTTTTTCAGAGTACGCCCCATTTTGGTAGAAAATCATCCAGGGAGCCACGGCATTTCCCACAAGAGCTGCCATGTACCATCGGAACGGCCTCCCCGTACAAAGCACAGCGCTCTGCTGTACACTGAGAGCCGGGCGGGCAAAAAAAGCGAAGAACAGGAACAGCAGGTTAAACAGCCCAATTACAAGCCCCAAGCGCTCTTTCGTGCGGTACCCGCTCAGCATGGCGACGGAAAGCGCAAGCCCTACGCTCAGCGCTACAGCCGCCCACACGGGCAGACCCAGCAGCTCCAGCCCGGCAGACATCCCCACAAACTCCGTCATAAGCGTCAGCAGGTTTTCCACAAAAAGCGCGGTGACTTGAAAAACCATCCAGCCCCGGCCGTAATGCTCCCGCAGCAGGCGGGTGTATCCCTGCCCGGAAGCCACACCAAGCCGCATGGCCATTTCCTGCACCGTATAAGTAACAGCGGTGAGCAGCAGAGTCAGCGGAACAAAAACCGCCCAGCCGAATTTTGCACCTGTTACGGTGTATGAAATCAGGCCCCCGGCATCGTTATCCGCCATCGCGGCCACCATTCCCGGACCCAGAAACAGAAGAAAATAAAACGGCCGCTTTTTTCCGCGCATGAAAACACCCCCAAAGCAGATTATGCTCTGGGGGTGTTTTCTGTCCCAGCATTCCCATCTGGGAAAATGCCGAGTAAAAAGTTATTCGCTGATTTTCCACTTGACGCCCTGCGGGGTGTCTTCCAGCACCACATGGCGGGCTTTCAGTTCATCGCGGATGCGATCGGCCTCCGCCCAGTTTTTCGCTTTGCGGGCAGCCGTGCGTTCAGCTATCAGTTTTTCAATTTCTTCATCCTGCGTGTCGTCTTCCTTCTCCACATACAGAAGGCCGAGAACATCCGCAAGCTTCATGAAATGTTCCAGTGCGAAGCCGCACAGTTCTTTCGACGGCGCCGTGTCGGCATTCAGGTTCGTATTAATATCTTTTGCAAAGTCAAACAGCACCGAAAGCGCGTCGGCAGTGTTGAGGTCATCGTCCATAAAAGCGTTGAATCTTTCTTCGTAGCCGCTCATGCGGGTGCGGATTTCTTCTTCTCCCGGCTTTTCGACCGATGGGGCGTGCTCCATCAGAAAACGTAGGTTGTCGCGGCAGTGATACAGACGGTCAAGCGCCGCGCGGCACTGCTCAATAATTTCCACGCTGTAATTAATAGGCGCACGGTAATGGGAAGAAATCATCAGGTAGCGGATTGGCTCGTAGCCGTATTTATCCGCTACTTCCCGCACCGTAAAGAAGTTGCCAAGGGATTTCGACATCTTCTTGTTGTTGATGTTGATATAGCCGTTGTGCATCCAGTAGTGCGAAAACGGTACGCCGTTGCAGCATTCACTCTGGGCGATCTCGTTTTCGTGGTGCGGGAAGATCAGGTCCTGCCCGCCGCAGTGAATGTCAATGGTTTTACCAAGAAAGCGCCTTGCCATAGCAGAGCACTCAATATGCCAGCCCGGGCGGCCTTTGCCCCACGGGGAATCCCAGCTTGGCTCGCCTGGCTTGGAAGCCTTCCAGAGGGCAAAGTCCAGCGGATTTTCTTTCTGTTCGCCTACGGCAATCCGTGCACCGGACTGCAGGTCGTCAATCGGCTGGTGGGAAAGTTTACCGTATTCTTTGTCTTTCAGCGTACGGAAATAAACGTCGCCGCTTGGAACCGGATAGGCATAGCCTTTTTCCACAAGCGTGGAAATAATGCTCAGAATTTCATCGATGTTTTCCGTTGCGCGCGGATGCACGGTGGCAGGGCGGACATTCAGCCCTGCGGCATCTGTTTTGTACTCCTTAATATACTTGTTGGAAACAGTCAGGTAATCCGATTTTTCCTCATTTGCCCGGCGGATAATTTTGTCGTCAATATCGGTAAAATTCTGCACAAAAGTCACCTTGCAGCCACGGGACTCAAGGTACCGGCGAAGCACGTCGAATACGCAGATAGGCCTGGCGTTGCCGATGTGGATGTAGTTATACACCGTAGGCCCGCAGGCGTAGATATGTGCTTCCCCCGGGGTAATGGGGACAAACTCTTCCTTTTTGCGCGAAAGGGTGTTGTAAATTTGCATTTTAGGTTTCCTCCTCTTGTCTTTTCAAACAAAGATTCTTTTCTTTTTTATTCAAACGGCCTGCGCCGTATTCTTAACTTCCTTCCGCATTCAGGCTTTTCGCCGGCGGAATACCAAGTTTTTTCTGAATACAGGTAACTTCATAGTCCAAGCGGCAGAGTGTCTGTGAAACCGGGTCGCCCACATGAATTTGGTCGAGGTTTGAAGGACGCACGCCGTTCAGCCTTACAACGCGTGCCGGTACACCGACGGCGGTTGCATTGGCGGGTACTGCATCCAGCACCACGGCGCCCGCCGCTATGCGGGCATTGTCGCCCACACGGAACGGGCCGAGAATTTTTGCCCCGGCGCCCACCAGCACATTGTTGCCGAGGGTCGGGTGGCGCTTGCCATGGTCTTTACCCGTTCCGCCAAGCGTTACGCCCTGGTACAGGGTGCAATTCTCACCGATTTCCGCCGTTTCGCCAATCACGACGCCCATGCCGTGGTCAATGAACAGTCCTTTGCCGATTTTTGCGCCCGGGTGAATCTCAATCCCTGTTTTGTGCCGTGCCCGCTGAGAAATCCAGCGTGCAATGAATTTATGGCCATGCTCGTAAAACCAGTGCGCCTTTCGGTAAGAACGCACCGCCTTGAAGCCCGAGTACAAAAAGAAAACTTCCAGTCTTGAACGGGCCGCCGGGTCACGGTCGATAATAGAGTCAAGTTCCGCTTTCAGTTTACTGAACATAAAGGGCAGCCTCCCTTCAAAAAAAATAAGCCTCCGTCCCCCAAAAGAGGACGGAGGCGAAAACAGTTCCGCGGTTCCACTCCGTTTTTATCACTTTGCTTCGGCCTGTAACGGGGCCTGCCCGTGCGGGGATACTTTCGGTTCCCCCCGCCTGCTCACGGATGCATTTCACTGCCCGCCGGGCAAAAAGCGCTTTCAGCCTGTTGACGCTTTCTCTCTTTTGCCCTGCGCGGCGGCTACTCTTCCGTTCACCGCATTTCTATCTGCTCCAGTATAGTCCCGGCTGCCGCCGGGCGTTACTCAAAAAGCCTACTAAAATAGTATAGTACAGAAAATGTCATCTGTAAACATCCTGCCCGTTATTTTGATGCATTAATCAGGTGAAGATTTTCTTTGAGGTAAATGGCTCCGGAAATCACCGTCAGCGCCGTTGCAATCCAAAGAAGGACGTCACCGGTTGCCAGCATGGCTGCGCTGCCGCCCGAAAAGCTGAAAAATTCCTGCAGGCTCTGGCACAGCAAGACAAAAATGATGGCCACCATCTGGCTGATTGTTTTCGCTTTGCCCCATTTGTTTGCAGAAATCACCACGCCGTCGCTTTCCAGCGCAAGCAGACGGATAGAAGTTACCATCAGTTCCCGCGCGATTATCAGCAGAACGCACCACACGTTCACAAGGCCCAGCGGCAAAAAGCACACAAGGGCCGAAATGACAAGCACTTTGTCTGCCAGCGGGTCAAGAAATTTCCCAAAATTAGTGATGAGGTTCTGTTCCCGCGCAATTTTCCCGTCAAAGCGGTCAGTCAGCGATGCACCCGCAAATACTAGAAAAGCCCACAGATAGTGGTACGGTATCTCCCGGTACAAAACGAGCACCACAAAAGCCGGCACAAGGAAAACGCGTAAAAGAGTCAGTTTATTCGGCAGATTCATTTTACCGCCCCCTAGCCAATCATCTCACCCGTAAGGTCGCCGTCAACACAGCCGGTAATCTTAACCTCTTCAAAATGGCCGGGCACTGGTTTCGTCCCCTTCGCCTGAAAATAAATCTTTCCGTCCACGTCGGGCGAATCCATATAGGAACGCCCAAACCAGCATTCGGCGCAGCGGTCAAAACCTTCCGTCAGCACACGCAGAGTCTTTCCAACCATCTGTTCGCCCTGCTCCTGCATAATATTCATCTGGATTTCCATCACTTCTTCGGCGCGGCGCTGTTTCTCTTCTTCGTCTATCTGGTTGGGCATCTCACCAGCCGCAGTGCCCTCTTCCTGTGAGTAAGCAAAACAGCCCAGACGCTCGAAGCGGATTTCGCGCACAAAAGAACACAGCTCGTCGAACTGTTCTTCCGTTTCACCGGGGTAACCGGCAATCAACGTGGTACGCAGCACAAGATTTGGCACCGTAGCGCGCATCTTGCGGATAAGCTCCGTTATAGAGTGACGGTCGCCTCTGCGCCGCATGGAGTGCAGAATTTCCGCATTGCAGTGCTGCAAAGGGATGTCGATATATTTGACCAGCTTTTCTTCTTCCGCCATCGTCTGTAAAAGCTCGTCGGTAATCACATCCGGGTAAGTGTAAAGGAAGCGAATCCATTCAATGCCGTCAATCCGGCACAGGCGGCGCAGAAGCGGCGCAAGCGACGGCTTTCCGTAAAGGTCGGAGCCGTAGCGCGTAGTGTCCTGCGCAATCAGAATCAGTTCCTTGGCGCCGTTTTCCGCAAGCTTTCGGGCTTCCGCCTCAATGCTTTCCATGGTGCGGGAGCGGTATGGCCCGCGTATCATCGGAATAGCACAGTAGGAACATCGGTTGTTGCAGCCTTCGGCAATTTTCAGGTATGGCGACCAGCTTGGCGTTAAAAGCATTCGCTCGCCGCAGATGCTGAGTTTTGTCTTTTCGGGGAAAATCTCCTGTTTCTTACCGGAAAGGACTTTTTCCACGACAGAAACGATGTCTCCATCCGCGCCAATCCCCACAACGGCATCGGCTTCTGGAATTTCTTGCATGACCTGTTCCCGGTAGCGCTCAGCAAGGCACCCCGTAACAATAATTGCCTTAATGCGGCCTTCGGCCTTCAGCCGTGCCAGCTCCAGAATCTCGTCGATTGCCTCCTGCTTTGCGGAGTTAATAAAGCCGCAGGTATTCACAATGGCGGCATCCGCAAGCGCGGCGTCATCTTTTACCGTGTACCCGGCTTTTTGAAGGGCAGCCAGCATCATTTCGCCATCTACCTGATTTTTTGCGCAGCCCAGATTGACCATTCCAACCGAATATGCCATTTATTTTTCCTCATCATCTGCAATATATTTTTGAAGGGCGGCGCGGATGTCATCCCACCGGTAACCCATGCGCTGAAGTCCTGCCGCAGCGCGGCGGCGGCCTTTTTCGTCACCAAGGCAGCGCCCGTACTTTCGGGCAAGCACTGCTTCCGCGGATTCCCGCGAATCAGGCTCCGCTTCGGCGGCGGCCTGCTCCGCAAGTTCCCGGTTAATTCCGCGGCGCATGAGCTCCATGCGTACACGCGAAGCGGCAAAACCCTTACGGGTATATAAAGTGCGCGCCACTGAACGGGCATACTCACCGTCGTTCACAAAACCGAGTTCCGTCATGCGCTGTGCCGCTTTCCCCGCGGTTTCGCGCGGCACGGTGCGGCTCAGTTTGCGGGCAAGCTCCTTTTCCGAATGGGCGCGAAAGCCCAGCAGGTACATGGCTTTCTGCTCCGCACGGCGAAGGTCGCTTTCTTCTATCAGCTCGTGAAGCTGCTCGTCCGTAAGGTCATCACCCGGTTTCAGGCCGGATTTGAAATATGTTTCCGTATCGATTTCGACAGCTTTTTCACCGTCGACAAACAGCGCCACAAGGCTTTTGCCCTTTGGCTCCACGGCGGAAAGCATCATGTGTCGTCCGCTTCAATATCAATATCGGAGCCATAGCGGGAACCGGCATCCGCCGGCTTTTTCGGCTCCTCTTCTTTCTGCACAGGCTTTGCGCCGCCTGACGCGGCGGTTTTCTTTGCCGGCGCAGACGCAGCCTTTTTAAAGAGTTCGTCGGCATTTGCACGGATTTTTGCCTCGATTTCCTGAGCCATTTCGGGGTGTTCATCCAGGAAGGTCTTCGCGTTGTCGCGCCCCTGCCCAAGGCGGGTTTCGCCGTAGGCAAACCATGCGCCGCTCTTCTGTACAATCTCCATTTCCACACCTAGGTCGAGAATCTCGCCGGTATGGGAAATACCGTGCCCGTACATCATATCAAACTCCGCAGTGCGGAACGGCGGGGCAATTTTATTTTTGACAACCTTCACACGCGTGCGGGAACCAATCTGCTCGTTGCCGACTTTAATGGATTCCCCTTTACGCACATCCAGCCGCACAGAAGCGTAAAATTTCAGCGCACGCCCACCGGTTGTAACCTCTGGGTTTCCGTAGGCAATACCGATTTTTTCACGCAGCTGATTAATAAAGATGGCGATACAGTTTGATTTTGAAATGGCACCTGCCAGTTTGCGCAGTGCCTGCGACATCAGCCTTGCCTGCAGGCCAACAACACTGTCGCCCATTTCGCCTTCAATTTCCGCGCGGGGAACAAGAGCGGCAACCGAGTCAATGACAATCACGTCGATTGCACCGGAGCGGACGAGTGCTTCAGTAATTTCAAGCGCCTGCTCGCCGGTGTCCGGCTGAGAAACAAGAAGGGAGTCCACGTCTACACCCAAAGCCGCGGCATAAGTCGGGTCCAGGGCATGCTCCACGTCAATAAATGCGGCGTTGCCGCCGTTTTTCTGGCCTTGTGCAATACAGTGCAGGGCAAGCGTCGTTTTACCGGAGCTTTCAGGACCGTAAATCTCAACAATACGCCCGCGCGGCAGGCCGCCGATGCCAAGCGCAAGGTCAAGCCCCAGCGAACCCGTTGAAATTGCCTCCACATGCATGGCCTGATTTTGGCCCAAGCGCATAACCGCACCTTTGCCAAACTGCTTTTCTATCTGTGCAAGGGCTGTTTTCAGAGCCTCTTTTTTATCGCTGTTCGTGTCGACTGTTTTGCTTAGTTTCTTGGTAGCCGATCCTTTTTCCGACATAGTCCGTTCCTCCCGTCACACGTGCCGCCAGACTTCTTTCAGATAATACAGCTATTATAATTTATTCCCGCTTGAAAAGCAAGCAGCTGGCACTGCCGCTTTCGAGCCGTTACAGCCCGGAATCGGGCTGGCTTAAAAGTTTTTGCCAATCCCTTTTCAGAAAAAATCCCAAGTCCTGAACCCGCTAGAAAAGTGCAGAGAATCTTCCGGGCCAGTATAGCCCGAAACCGGGCAAACGGGAAAGTTTTCGCTAGGCCTTTTTCAAAAGGCCGCAGACCACACGGTCAAAGCCGCTGAAATCCTGAAGCACACGGAGATTCATTAGCTTTTCGCTGAAAAGCTCCGCCACAGCCTGTGCCTGTTCTTCGCCAATCTCCACCGCGGCAATGCCGCCCGGCTTCAGCTTCGGCAGCCATATTTTGGCGATGGCGCGGTAAAACATAAGCCCGTCTTCTCCACCGTCGAGCGCTTCACACGGTTCCTGCCGCACTTCTTCCTGTAACCCAGATATTTCTTTCCGGCACACATACGGCGGGTTGGAGACAATGCCGTCAAGAGACGAAAAATTCTCTGCTGCCGCAGAGGAAAGCACATCCGCTTTCAACGCCGTAACACCTTGGATTCTTGTTTCTTCAATATTTTTGTGCAAAAACTGCATCGCCTGCGGGTACTTCTCCACTGCCGCCACTTCGGCCCCAGGCAAAAGTTCCGCAAGGCCAAGCGCCACTGCGCCCGTGCCGGAACATAAGTCTGCAATTTTCGGCTTTTGCACATTCTTCAGCATTTCGGCCGCCGTGCGCACAAGCAGTTCCGTTTCTTCCCGCGGAATCAGCACGCCTTCGCCAACTTTCAGCGTGAAATCAAGGAACGGCCATTCGCCCAGAATATACTGCAGCGGCCGTCCCGCAGCGCGTTCCCTGACCGTGGAAAAGTAAGCCTGCGCTTTTTGCGCATCCGCCTCCCGGGAAGACTGCAAAATGCGCTCCTGCCGGTCGAGGCCGAACGCCTTTTCAAAAAGGCAGCCTGCATCAAACGCCGGGGATTCATTTTGGACGTCGTCCAGAATCTTTTTCCCCCGGCGATAAACTTCTCCCAGAGTCATGCCGCATCCTTCGGCACACCGACGCGGTCTTCGCCGCTTTCCGGTATCACTTCGTTCATAGCGGCTATGGCAACTTCTATCATGCTGTCGTCCGGCTCTTTTGTCGTAATGCGCTGCATCCACAGGCCGGGCGCAGAAATAATATGCGTCAGTAAATTGTCGTTGCGCCCGCAGTAACGGATCAGCTCATAGCCAATGCCCACAACGACGGGTATGCACAGCAGTTTTGCCAGCGTGCGTACAAGCGGCTGGGTAAACGGAATCAGAAACCCGATGAGGATGCCAATCAGCAGCATCAGCACTAGGAAACTCGTGCCGCAGCGCGGGTGGAACCGCTGGTGTTTCCGCACATTTTCCACCGTAAGCTCTTCGTTGTTTTCGTAGCAGAAAATTGTTTTATGCTCCGCACCATGGTACTCGAAAACCCGGCGTACATCCGGCAGGGAAGCGCAGAAAGCAAGGTAGCCAATGAAAATGAAAATTCGCAGAAGCCCTTCAAGCGGTGAGCGCCACCATGCGATGGAAGGCCCTACGCCTTTTTGCAGTAAGTTAAAGAGCCATGTAGGAAGCACAAAAAACAGCGCAATGGCTATCACAAGCCCCAGCACCGTCCCGAAAACCGAGATGACATTCATGGCTTTGTCCCCAAACTTTTCCTGAACCCAGCGGTCAAGTTTCGACTCGTCCTCTTCGCCGTCATCCAACCCGGCTTTGTCTACGGAAAGGGAGAGCGCCTTATAGCCGATTTTCATGGAGTCCACAAAGCCGGCAATTCCGCGCAGAAATGGCATCCGCCAAACGCGGCTGCGGGAAGCGAGGCAGTTTGTTTCCATCTCTTCACAGGAGATGCTTCCGTCAGGCATCCGCACGGCGACTTCCGTCTTTTTGGGGCCGCGCATCATGATTCCCTCTACAAGCGCCTGCCCGCCGATCGATGTAATGCACTTTGTTTTTTCTCTGCTCATTCAGGGTTCCTTTCTTCTTTTCCGGCTTCCAGTGTTTTGGTTTCAAGCTTTTGGAAAGTTGGGATGCGTATGGTTACGGCTGTGCCGACGTTTTCGTGGCTATCGATGTCCAGGCTGCCGGAATGAAGCGTCATAATCTCATCCGCCAGCGCAAGCCCTATGCCGGAGCCGCGTACAGTCTGGTTTGCTTTGTAGAATTTTTTCTTCACATTCGGCAGGTGCTCTGCCGGAATCCCGCAGCCGTCGTCTGCGATAACGACGCGGATAAACCCGTCCTCTTCGGCGGCGTTCACCGTAATGGTGCCGCCTTCTTTAGTATATTTCAGGGCGTTGTCAAGCACATTCACAAAGACCTGCCGCAGGCGGTTGATGTCGCCAAGCACAGGCGGAAGCATTGCCGGCTCATCGTAAATTAAAAATTTTTCTTCGCTGCGCGCGCGTTCACTGAACATATATACCGCCGCGCCAAGTTCTGCGAGGATGTCAATCTTGTCCATAGTCAGCGTCATGCGGCCGCTCTGCATCCGCGAAAAATCGAGCAGTTCTTCCACAATCCCGGAAAGCCGCTCTGTTTCGCCTACAATAATTGCCATGCCGCGGTGGAACGTCTGCTGGTCGGTTTCGCCGGACTGCAGCGTTTCCGCCCATCCTTTAATTGCCGTAAGTGGGGTGCGCAGCTCATGGGAAACGGAAGAAATAAAGTCGTTCTTCATCTTTTCGTTTTCGCCAAGCTCATCGGCCATATTATTAATGGTGTCGCACAGCTCGCCGATTTCGTCGTTGTTCTGCTTTTTAATGCGGGCTTTAAAGTCACCCTGTGCAATTCGTTTCGCCGTCGCTCCAATTTCACGGATTGGCGTTAAGATGGAACGGATGAAGTAGTGGCTCGAAAGGGCAACGAGCAGAATAACGACAAGGCCCGTCAGGATAAGCGCTGAAATCACGGTGAAAATCTGCCGGTCCGCTTCTTCCAGTGAAACCACATAGCGAATAGCCCCCACGGGGGAACCGGCCTCGTTGCGGATTATGCGTGTTACGGCCATGACGTGCTCGCCGTTTTTTAATTTACCCGTCCAGGTGCCATAGTCTTCCGAAGCGGCAAGCGCCGCGGTATAGTCCGGCATCGGCTGTGTCTGATCCGGTGTAAAGCCGATGGAAGTCGTTACGATCTGCCCTGACTGGCTGATGACCATCAGCTCCATACTCTCTTTATTCGGGAAGCCTTCCACATAGCCACGCGCAGCGGTAATAAAATCTTCCGCAGATTTGCGCCCATAGCTGGAAAAGACGTTTGTCAGTTCATCGGAGCGGCCGTTCAGCGCAGACTGAAAGCCGTTATAAACGTACCCCTGCACAGCAAAGGAAAGTGCCGCAACAAGGATGACGACCACAAGCAGCAGCGCACCCACGCTGTTGGTAATCCACCGCCGCGCAATGCTCGTTTTGTTTCCCGTACCGTTTTTGTTTTCCACTTTCCTTCACCCCCTTTTCCCGGCCTCGGCCTCTTGAAAGAGGCCTGGCAAGAACTTTTACGTTTCTTAACTCGGGATTCTTCTTTTTCCTTCAATGATTCAGGCCCTTTTTCTTGCTTTTTAATTAAAGAGCCTTTGAGAAGAGCCGGTCGGGAACTTATCCGAACCCCGAAAATAAAACTCATTTTAGTTTTGGTTTTTAGTACAACGCGCATTGGGCTGCTGCCATCCTCTGCTTTAGGCTTCCCATTTATAGCCCAGGCCCCAGACCGTGACGATGTGCTGTGGATTGGAAGGCTCATCCTCCACCTTCATGCGCAGGCGGCGAATATTAACATCTACAATTTTTTCTTCGCCGTAATAAGATTCACCCCACACATGGCGCAGGATATCGGTACGGTCCATCGCCATACCCGGGTTTGAAAAGAAGTACTCCATAATCTGAAATTCAACCTGCGTCAGTTCCACGGGCGTACTATTTTTCAAAAGCGTTCGGCTGCGCAGGTTCAGTACAAAGTCACCGGAGCGCAGCTCTTCGCTGAAGTTGCTGCGGCTGCGTTCCCGTTCCAATGCGACACGCCGGTAAACAGCATCGACGCGCGCCACAAGTTCGCTGGGGCTGAACGGCTTTGTCACATAGTCGTCGGCGCCCAGCATGAGGCCGCCCACTTTGTCCATCTCCTGTGTTTTCGCTGTCAGCATAATAATGCCTATGGAACCGCTGCGGCGGCGAAGTTCTTTGCACACAGCAAGGCCGTCGTTCGTGCCCGGCATCATAATGTCCAGCACGGCAACATCAATATCCTGCCCCTGGCTTTCATAGATTTCCAGTGCTTTGTCACCGCTGGAAGCTTCCAGCGTTTCGTACCCGGCGCGCTTCAGGTTAATGACCACAAATTCGCGGATGGCCTGTTCGTCCTCCGCAACAAGGATTGTCTTCAAGGGCTTCCCTCCACTTTTCGATTTATTCCTGATGAATCAGTTCAAAAGATTCTTTTACTTCCTGCTCCGTTAAAGAAAGGGCGTTCGCAGGTGACGGCCTCTGTGCCGCATACACAAGGCTGTCTTTTGTTTCAAGCTGAAAGTAGCTCTTTGCTTCGGCTCCCTGCGTCCATTCCTTTCGGGTGAATACCTTGATTTTCAGCAGCTGCGGCCCTGCCGCACCCGGCTTGCCCTTGGAAGGCTGCTTCCACTGAAAAAAGGAAAACGAGCGCGTGGCAGGTTCCAGTTTTGTAGTAATTTTACCGCGCCACATATCCGGCACCATAAAGTTGTAGCCGTCTGTGTTGTTTATGACCATGCTCATAACCCGCACGAGGGTTTCGGTTGTGGTGTCATACCGGTGCCAGTCGGTCAGGTAATCTGCATCGTCTGCCATTGTGCCGCTGTAGCCCGGCATCAGCGTAACAATCGGTATTTCAATGATGCTGTCGCCATTAATATCTTTTGAAACGACGGAAATGCTGCGCACTGTGCTTTTTGCCGTTTTTGTGGCAACGTCGTAAAATGGGGATTCCAGCGTATGCTTTTTTTTGTTCCAGTACAATACTTCCGTCACCATGGAGTTCGAAGCCTTGCTGCCGTCAAGCACCACACCGATTTGTTTTTCGTCAATGCGCCCAATCTGTGCAGAAACGTACTGGGTAACGCCGGTGTCAAGCGGAGTGGTTCCCAGCACTTCCATCCCACCCTTTTTAACGCGCAGCAGGCGCGCCGTAGCCAGCTGTTCCCCCGACGTAACGCTCGCCGTGAAGATTTCATCTTTCCCGTCGCCGTCAAAGTCGGCCACTTCCATATCGGAATAATTCTGGTTCAGCTTCTGCTCATTCACCTTGCCATCCTTATAAGCGTAAACACAGATAGCGCCGTTGTTGTTCAGGCTGCCGCCCCATCCAACGATTGCTTCATCCCGCCCGTCGCCGTTCAGGTCACCGAAACAAACGCGGTCTACCTGTGAAGCGCGGTTGCTGAATGTACCAATAACTTTCCAGCTGCCGTCTTTCTGCATAAAGACAACATTGGTGCCGGAAGAGTTGTCGTTTTTCTGGTAAAAGGCGATTGCCTCTTCTGTTTTGCCGCCGCTGATGCTGTGCCGCAGTATAGCAGAGCGGTATTTGCCTGCCGCCGGGTACTTCAACGTAAACTGGTCGCCCACTGTCCGCTCCAGCAGGCTTTGGATGTCCTCTTCGTTCTCGCCGGTCGGCTTTGGGGCATGCATCAGGCTGTGGGCATCAAGCCCCGTGAACGAACAGCCCGAAAACAGCAGCGCTATGGCCAGCAAAACCGCTGCTAGCACCATTTTTCGTTTCATGCTTCCCCATCTCCTTTTCCAGCAATTCGAGCCTTCTTAATATTAAAAATATTATAACATACCCCGGTGAAAAAAACAGTATCAAAACTGTAACGGGCGGCAGGCACAGCCCACCGCCCGTCGCTTTGCCAAAATCTTCAGAAGATTTGCCAAAAAGCCGCGAAATAAGGCGGAAGGTCTGTGCCGCCGCCAAAGTCATGAACTTTTCCGGTAATCAGGTCGCGTGCGCGGCCCGCCCCTGCGTCGAAATCGACGTGAACCGGCTCACTGCCAATATTAAAGGCCGCCAGCACACGGTCGTTCTGTGTTTTCCGCTCGAAAATACAGTATTTATTCTGCAGCACAACACTGCGAAAACTGCCGTCGCAAAGCGCCTCGCTGCTTCTGCGCGCCTTAGCACAGGCAGAAATCCACGCCGTTAAATCGTTCTCCACCGGCTCGTCAAAACAGGCGCGCAGGGCGGCGTCGCCGTCTTCCTTCCGGCCTTTCGCGCCCCACTCGCTTCCGTAGTAGATGCATGGGATTCCCGGCATGGCAAACAGCAGCGCATAAAGCAGCGGCAAATGCTTTTCATTGGTAAGAATGGAAGCCGCGCGTGTAACGTCGTGGTTGTCCACGAATGAAAATGGATGCGTTCCGGGAAACAGCGCCCACGGATCGGGGCCAAACTGCCGCAGCAGAGAATGCAGAATTTCAAAAAGGTTTAGGCTGTTCAGGCTGGAGTAAAGCCCCTTGTAGCAGTCATAATTGGTCACACTGTGACACATTTCGGCGTTCATGGTCTGGCGGTAATCACCGCCCAGCACTTCGCCCACAAGGAAGAAATCCTGTTTGCGGGAACTGGTAAAGGCACGCAGTTTCCGCAGAAAATCGCGGTCCAGCAGGTAGGCTACATCCAGCCGCAGGCCGTCGATGCCGAACTCGTCGATCCAGCCGCCAACGCTTTGCAGCAGGTAGTCCACAACAGCCGGGTTCCGCAGGTTCAGCTTCACAAGCTCGAAATGGCCCTCCCAGCCTTCGTACCACAGGCCGTCGTTGTAGCCGTCATTTCCGCCGAAATTAATGTTGAACCAGTCTTTGTACGGTGACGATTCCCGGTTTTTCAAGACATCCTGAAAAGCCCAGAAGCCGCGTCCAACGTGGTTGAACACACCGTCAAGCACAACTTTTATGCCGGCTTCGTGCATTTTGCGGCAAACTTCGGCAAAATCTTCGTTCGTACCGAGCCTGCGGTCAATTTTCCGGTAATCGCGCGTGTCGTACCCATGCGCGTCGCTTTCAAATACCGGCCCAAAATAGACGGCATTGCAGTTCAGCCCTTTTATATGCGGAATCCAGTCGGCCGCCTTGCCGATTCGGTGCGCTTCCGCGCCGTCATTCTGTGCCGGAGCTCCACAGAACCCCAGCGGATAGATTTGGTAAAATACTGCATGGTCTGCCCACATAAAACTTCCGCCCGCTTTCTCTTCCTAAATTTATTTCCTTCTTTATTATAGCACGGAAAGCCGAAGGTACACGCTAAGATTCCCGCTTTACGGTTTCTTTCAGAAAACTAAGGAACAGCCGCGCGCACTGCGGAAGAAGCTTTGGCTCCCGGTAAACCGCCGCGATCTCGGTTGTAAGGGCTGCGTCGTCTATGGCTCGCACCGTCAGGCGGTGGTTTTCCTGCTCCGTCAAAGCGGAAGCAGGAAGGATTCCAACCCCAAGGCCGCTTTCTGCCAAAGCCAGCGTCGTCTGCGCGTCATCATTGCGGCAGAAAACGCGCATGGTGCAGCCTGCCGCCTCAAAGCGGGTACGCAGCACATCTTCCCACCGGCGGTAAAGGATCAGTGGCTTTTCCGCCAGGGCAGAAAGTGAAGCCGCTCCTTCCCCCAATCCCACAAAGTAATCGGCCTTTCCAACCGCCAGCATCTGCTCGCGCCGCAAGGGGAGGACTTTCAGGCCAAGTGCAGAAAATGGAGTGCGCACAACGGTCACGTCAAGTTCCCCAGCCTGCAGCCGCTCAATCAGCTGGTAGGTGTTTGCGCAGGAAAGGTCATACTGCACCCCCGGATGCTGTACGGCAAAGCTACTCAGCCACTCAAGAAAAACCGTGGTGCGCACCGAGGAAACAACACCAAACCGCAACGTGCCAACAGTTCCTTGGCGGTAATCGGCCATGTTGCTCACGGCTGCGTCGCAAAGGCCCAAAATCGTCCGTGCACGCTGGTAGAAAATCCGCCCGGCTTCCGTCAGGCGCAGGCGGCGGCCCTCACGTTCAAACAGCTGGCAGTCAAGCTCCTCCTCCAGTGCATGAAGCTGCACCGTCAGCGGCGGCTGGGTCATGTTCAGCCGCCGGGCAGCGCCTGTAACAGTGCCTTCCTCCACAACCATGGTAAAGTAATGCAGCTGGCGAATCTCCATTTTGCTCAGCTCCTTAATCTATACGAAATATGTATTATAATACCACGAAAAAGATATTTTTCATATTGTTTTTTTTGTGCTATGCTAAGAAAAGAAAATTGGTTTGCTCCTTTCCGGATGCGGAAAGAATAGAAGCAGGCAAGCTGAAAATAAGCTGAATGGGAAAAAGGGGAAATTGTCTTGAAAGTGCTGATGACCTACCTGCGGAAATACTGGAAAGAAAGTTTTCTGGCTCCGCTTTTTAAAATATTGGAAGTGCTGTTCGACCTGTTAGTCCCAATCGTCATGGCCTCCATTATTAATGTTGGCATACGAGACCACAACAACGGCTACATCCTGCGCTCCTGCGGCCTGCTGGTCGTGTATGCCGTAGTGGGTTTCGGCTGTACCATAGCCGCCCAATACTTTGCGGCAAAAGCGGCCGTCGGGTGCGCCTCCGGGCTTCGATACGGTTTGTTTGAACATATTGAGTCCCTCGGCTTTTCCGAAATGGACACCATGGGAACCGACACACTCATCACCCGCCTGACAAGCGATGTAAACCAGGTACAGAGCGGTGTCAACCTGTTTCTTCGGCTCTTCCTGCGCAGCCCGTTTATTGTAATCGGCTCCATGGTTATGGCTTTTACCATCAATGCAAAGGCCGCGCTGATTTTTGTTGTGGCCATTCCGGTGCTGGCAGTTATTGTATTCGGCGTTATGCTGTGGACGATTCCGTTGTATAAGAAAGTGCAGAGCAGGCTGGACGACGTTCTTGGCATCACGCGGGAAAATCTTTCGGGTGTCCGTGTCATCCGCGCTTTTAACCGGCAGCAGTCGGAAGTAAACCATTTTGAGGAAGCCACTCAGAATCTTACCAATATGCAGCTGCACGTCGGTCATATTTCCGCCCTGATGAATCCGCTGACTTACCTTGTGATTAACCTTGCCATCATCGCAATTCTGAACACCGGCGCCTACCAAATCAATACCGGCGGCCTGCTTACCGGCGACGTGATAGCGCTCATCAGCTACATGACTCAAATTTTGATTGAGCTGGTAAAATTCGCGGACCTGATTATCCAATCCACAAAAGCGATGGCCTGCGCCGGGCGCATCCAGGCAGTAATGGACACAAAGCCCGGCATGAAGTTCCCCGCGGAACTTACCGGCAGCCCCGTTTCCGTAAATGGAGAAAACGCTGTTCGCTTCAACCATGTAAGCCTGAAATATACAGGTGCAGGCAGCGAGAGCCTGACGGACATCGACTTCTGCGCAAAGCCCGGCCAGACGATTGGCATTATTGGTGGTACAGGCAGCGGCAAGTCGAGCCTTGTAAACCTGATTCCAAGGTTTTACGACGCTGTTTCCGGCACTGTGGAAATTTTTGGCAAACCGGTGCAGAAGTGGCCGAAAGCGGCACTGCGCGGGCATATCGGCATGGTCATGCAGAAAGCGCAGCTGTTTTCCGGAACAATCCGCTCAAACCTGCTGTGGGGCAACGGTAATGCCACGGATGACGACCTCTGGAGCGCGCTGAAAACAGCACAGGCTGCCGACTTCGTCCGTGCCAAAGAGAAGGGCCTCGACGAGCCAATGGAGCAGGGAGGCCGCAACCTTTCCGGCGGGCAGAAACAGCGCCTGACGATTGCGCGTGCCCTTGTGAAAAAGCCGGATATTCTGATTCTTGACGACAGCGCCAGCGCGCTGGACTTTGCGACCGATGCCGCACTGCGAAAAGCGCTTGCCGCACTGCCCGGCAGCATTACGGTGTTTATCGTTTCACAGCGTACTTCCAGCCTGCAGCAGGCCGACCGCATTCTCGTGCTGGACGACGGCCGCCTTGTGGGCAGCGGAACCCATGCGGAACTGCTGCAGGACTGCGAAGCCTACCGCGAAATTTACGAAAGCCAGTTTAAGAAAGGCGGCGAGCACTAATGGCTGCAAAAGTAGAAAAGTTAGACCGGGAAACCAGCCGTGCGGCGTTTCGCCGGGTTCTGCACTGCATAGCGCCCTACCGCTTTTTTGTGATTCTCAGTATTCTGTGCGCCGCAGCGAGTGTGGCGGCTCAGCTGTATGTTCCGGTGCTGACCGGCAATGCCATTGACTATATGCTGGGTTCGGGAAAAGTTAATTTTGCCGGAGTGAGCAAGTGCATTTTTTCCATTGCGATTGCTACTGGAACCGCCCTTTTCACCCTGTGGGCACTGGCTGCCTGCAACAACCGCATTACCTACTGCGTTGCACGCGACCTGCGCAACGCCGCTGTGCATAAATTTCAAAGCCTGCCGCTTTCATACCTTGACGCGCACCCCGAAGGCGACTTAATCAGCCGTGTTGTCGCTGATGTTGATACCTTTACTGACGGCCTGCTGATGGGCTTTACGCAGTTTTTCAGCGGAATCCTCACCATCTTTGGCACCTTGATCTTCATGCTGAGCGTGAACGTTCCCATTACGCTGATTGTCGTCGTCCTTACGCCGATGAGCCTGTTTGCCGCGCGGTTCATCGCCAGGCACACCTACAAGCACTTCCAGATGCAGAGCGTGGTACGCGGCGAACAAACTGCCATGATAAACGAAATGATTGAAGGGCAGAAAGTCGTACAGGCTTTCAGCCATGAAAAGGAAAGCCTTGAAGCCTTCGATGAAGTAAACAACAGACTGCAGAAAACGAGCCTGAAAGCAACGTTCTTTTCCAGTCTAACCAACCCGACTACACGGTGCGTAAACAGTCTGGTCTATGCCGCCGTGGGCCTGACGGGCGCACTCTACGCGGTAGCGGGCGGCATTACCATTGGCCAGCTGAGCATTTTTCTCAGTTACGCAAACCAGTACGCGAAGCCGTTTAACGAGATTTCGGGTGTTGTTACGGAACTGCAGAACGCACTGGCCTGCGCCGCCCGTATCTTTCAGCTGCTGGATGAGCCAAACCAGCCCGCAGAGCCTGCCGATGCGGCAGTGCTGCAAAGCGACGGCCATGTGCATCTGAAAGACGTTGCGTTCCGCTATGTGCCGGAACGCCCGCTGATTGATCATTTGAACCTTGACGTAAAAACAGGGCAGCGTATTGCCATCGTCGGCCCAACAGGCTGCGGCAAAACGACGCTGATTAACCTGCTGATGCGCTTTTACGACGTAAACGGAGGCAGCATACAGGTAGCCGGGAAAGATATTCGCAGCGTAACCCGTGCTTCCCTGCGCGCCAGCTACGGTATGGTGCTGCAGGACACATGGCTTAAAGCCGGAACGATCCGCGAAAACATCGCGTACGGGAAGCCGGAAGCAACCAATGAAGAGATTGTTGCCGCGGCAAAAGCCGCCCACGCAGACAGCTTTATCCAGCGCCTTCCGCAGGGCTACCGCACCGTGATTGCCGAAGACGGCGGCAATATCAGCCAGGGGCAGAAACAGCTGCTCTGCATTTCCCGCGTTATGCTCTGCCTGCCGCCCATGCTGATTCTGGACGAAGCCACAAGTTCCATCGATACCCGCACCGAAATCAAGATTCAGTCCGCTTTCGCCCGCATGATGAAAGGGCGCACAAGCTTCATTGTGGCGCACCGCCTTTCAACAATCCGAGAAGCTGATTTAATCCTGGTCATGCGTGACGGTCATATTGTTGAGCGAGGAACGCACGATTCATTGATGGCGCTTAACGGGTTCTATGCAAAACTTTACAACAGCCAGTTCGAAGGGGTAGCAACTTAAATGAAGCCGGCAAAAGGCCGCGAAGCAAAATGTGCTTCGCGGCCTTTTTTAGAGGGCTGAACGGGCCTGCCAGATTTGTGTGCTGGTGCCGCCACAGGTTATTTACTGCACAGTTTTCGAATGCTGTCACGCTCCACGACTTCAACATTCAGCACAATACTTTCCAGCGGTTCATTCCGGTGGCCCAAGCGCCAAATCAGGCGCTGCACCGCTGCGCGGCCCATCGATTCTTTGTGGACGTTGACCGTAGTAAGGCGCGGCAGCACCGCTGCGGAGATTGCCGAGTTGTCAAACCCTGTTACGGCAACGTCTTCGGGTACACGGCAGTCCAGCCGCTGCAGCGCGTGGATGAGCTGTATGGCGGCGTTGTCATTGGAGCAGACAAATGCCTGCGGCAGCGCCCGAAGATGCTGTACCCGAAGCACGATATTGTCAATGTCGTGCTCAATGACAAGCTGCTCCAGATTTTCTAAAACAGAGTACTCCATAATATACTGAAGCGCGTCGGCATAGCTTGTGACCTGCGGAAAAGTCCGTATTGCTTCGCGGTAGCCAAAGCAGCGCTCTTTAATGCTCAGGGAATAGTCAAGGTCACCGAAAAAGCCAATGCGGGTATAGCCGCTGTCAATCAGCAGGCGGGTAATGCGGTAGCTTCCCAGTTTGTTGTTGGAAAGAATGCAGTCTGCCGGTTCCGTCATGGAACTGTGGTCAACTACAACAAGGGGCAGGCCATGCTCTTTCAGTTTCACCAGATATTCATCGCTGATGCGGCCGATGGTTATAACTCCACAGACGCGCCCTTCCTTGATGCAGTCCGGAATGTCACTTAACTCGTCGGCAAAGGTGACCAGAACTTCATAGCCCTCTTTTTTCGCTTCGCTTTCTACACCGAGAAGAACCTTGCTGTAGAAATCTGAATTGCGAAAATACTGGGCTTTTATAAAAATGCAGATATTCTTATTGGCAAATGATTTTTTGTATTTTGATTTTTCATCAAAATAGCCAATTTCATCCGCCTTGTCCAAGATACGGTTCCGGGTTTCTTTTCCTATGCCGGAGCGGTCATTAAGCGCCAGTGAAACGGCATTGATGGAAACACCAAGGGCATCCGCAATGTTTTTCATGGTCACCCGCTGCTTCAAACAAATCACTCATTTCAAAAATAAGTTTAGTACTGGAGGGCGCTGAAAATCTCATTCAGTGTAAAATCAGCACGGCAGATTTTATCATCCGCCGCACCATAGTACATTATGACCCTGTCACCCTCGCAGCAGCATCCGCAGGTGAAAACTGTGTCGGAAAAGAATCCGTCGGTTTCATATGCCGCTTCCGGCTGCAGAAGCGGTTTTGCCGTTCTTGCTAATATTTTTTCAGGATGCTCTGCATCCAGCAGAAGCGCGCCGATGCAGTAGCGGTCGTTTTCGTCGGCTGCATGGTAGAATTCGAGCCAGCCTTTTTCGGTGCGGAAAGGAACGGTGCCGCCGCCAATGCGGCCGCATTCCCACCCTGGGCGCGTACCGCAGAAACAGCGCTGGTTTCCCCAGTGAAGAAGATCCGGCGACTCGGAAATCCACATTTCCGGTTTCCCGAATTCCTGGCCGAACGGGCGGTTCAGCGCCCAATACACCCTCCCGATCTTTTCCGGAAAAATCACCGTGTCTTTGTTTTCGGGGGCAAAAATTACCCCCAAGTGCTGAAAGGACTGAAAATCTTTTGTAGCCATCAGCGCAGCGGCCGGCCCCTGCGGGCTGACCGCTGTGTAGGTGATATAATAAACTTCACCAATTTTTGTGACGCGCGGATCTTCCATGCCCCAGGATTCTTCCGCCGTTTTCGGCAAAATAAGGGGCGCATCATCCACGGTAAAATGCACTCCGTCCGTGGAACGGGCCAGCCGCAGATGCGAAAAAGAAGTAAGGTACTTCATTCTTCGCCCCTGCGGTGTGTGTTTCATAACAAAGCGGGAGTCTGAAAAATCCCATTCTGGGTGCTTATCTTTTTCTAAGCTTACAACATCCAGCTTCATACGATTTTTGCCGGCGGTCATCATGGGAATCCGCACCCCGTTTTCCACTTCCCCGGCAGATTCCGAAACCCGGCATACCAACAATGTTTCTTCACCAAAGCGGCAGACGCCGCAGTTAAAAATTCCTTCTACATGAAAATCCGGCCGGCTTGGCTTTACATTCTTCACCGTTATGAGCGGGTTGTTGTTGCATCTCTTCATTTAACGTTATCTCCAAAATCTCCTAAACTTGCAATCCTATTTTATCTGCTAAAATAAATGGCTGGTTTCATCCCTTGATGCCTGAAAAAGTGATTCCTTCCACAAAATATTTCTGTGCGGCAAAGAATACGATAAGAATTGGCAGCAACGTCAGCAGGGAAGCCGCCATTAAAGGTCCCCACTCAATCTTCGTCATGCCGTTGAACATGGCAAGGCCAAGCTGCAGCGTGTATTTTGAGCTATCATTTAAATAAATCAGCGGCCCCATTAAGTCGTTCCAGGAACCCTGAAAGGAGAAAATGCCAACGGTGATAAGTGCCGGTTTTGAAATCGGCAGATAAATTTTCAGGAAAATAGAAAATTTGTTTGCGCCGTCAATCATAGCCGCTTCCATCAATTCATTCGACTGCGCCATAAAGAACTGGCGCAGTAAAAAGACAAACACCGCCTGCCCTCCAAAGAAAGCAGGAACGGTAAGCGGGAGGAATGTATTGACCCATCCCAGTTTGGTAAACAGCTGGAAAACCGGGATGAGAGTTACTTCGCTCGGCAGCATAATGGTGGAAAGCAAAAGCAGAAACCACAGGTTTTTACCCGGAAAATCAAACTTTGCAAACCCGAATGCCACAAGCGCCGAAACAAAAACTTCTGCTACAATTCGAAGCACTGTAATAAAAGTGGAATTGAAAAAATACTGGAGGAACGGGATTTCCTGAACTGCCTTCTTATAGTTTTCAAAATGGAATCCATCCGGCAGCCATCGCGGCGGGCTTTCAAAAATGATGTTTCCCGATTTCAGTGAAGTGGAAATCATCCATAAAAGCGGAAGAATGCAGATGATGGAAAACAGCGTCAGGAAAACGTACAGGACAATGTTTCGGATGATCTTACTCTGCGTTCTGGTCAGCGTAGCGCTTTTCACTGGTTTCCGCCCTCTTTCACATTCAAGGCTGCCTTTGCCTTTTTTCTCGCCTTTTTACTCGGTTTAAGAGTCGTATTGTAGAAAACCCAAAGGCTCGAAGATTTAAAAACAATCAGCGACAGCACCATAATAATCAGGAACAGCACCCATGCCATGGCTGTTGCATAGCCCATCTTGAAGAAATTAAATGCGTTCTGGTACAGGTAAACCATATAGAAGCGGCCCTGATTCCCCGCACCGCCGATAATGTAGGCGTCGCTGAATTTGCGGAAAGCCCCCACAATGCCCATGATAAGGTTATAAAAAATAACCGGCGTCAGCATCGGAACCGTTATTTTTGTGAATTTTCGGAACCAGCCGGCGCCGTCCAGCTCAGCTGCTTCATACAGCGCTCTTGGAATGTCCTGCAGCCCGGCAAGGTAGGTCAGCATCCCGCCGCCTGCACCCCAAAGCGCAATTAAAATATAGGACGGAAGAACCCAGTTCGGGTCGGAAAGCCATCCTGGGCCCTGTACGCCGAACTTTGCCAGAATCATGTTCAGCAGGCCATGATCTTTGTCCAGAATCCAGCGCCACAGCAGAGAAATGGAAACGCCGGAAACAACTGCCGGCAGGTACAGTATGGTGCGGAACAGATAAACCCCTTTAATCTTGCAGTTCAAAAGCGCCGCCAGCGTCATAGAGGACAGAATTCCAAGCGGGACGGAAAATACAGCGAAGCGGACGGTAATGGAAAGAGAGCTTAAAAAGTTCTTGTCGTGAAAAAGCTCAATGTAATTCGCCCACCCGACGAAGTTCGGCTTCGTGATGGAGTTGGAATCCGTAAACCCCAAGTAAAGAGCCTGCAGCAGCGGCAGGAGCGTAAACAGCACAAAGCCAAGCACCCACGGCAGGATAAAGAAAAACCCTTCATACCGGCTGATAAATTTTTTCATAATATAAAATTCCCCTGTTGCAGGGATAAGCCGATATTGCTATCGGCTTATCCCTGCATCTCTGAATCGTTATTTACCCATGATTTCTTTCATTTTGGCCGCAGCATCCTTTGCGCCCTGTTCCGGTGTTTTTTTGCCACTAATCAGCGGCGTGTACAGCTCATCGCCAATCGCCGTGTCAAGTTCCGGCTCCTTTTCCTGGTTGTTAAAGCCGCGCGCATACTGGGAAGCTGCCTTAATCGTATCCAGTGCATAAGCCTTTTCCGGCATATTCTTTGTTATCATGTCGAACCCGTCTTTCACCGGGGGAACAACCTTCCACTTAAATGTTGCATTTGTCAGGTCAACCAGTGCCTTATAAGCCGCGTCTTTGTTTTTTGTGCGGGAAGAAACGACGGTGGAAGCAATCCAGCTGAAGGTTGTTTTCTTGTCGCCGTGAGGAATTTCCGCCATGCCGACTTTGAACTTGTTGCCGACCTGTTTTTCAAGGTCATCGCCTGCACCGCCGAAGAACATTGCAACTTTGCCGGCCTTGAACAAATCGGCATCGCCCATGTTCTGAGACTGTTCCTGCGACGGTGAAACTTTGTCCTCATTCAAAATGCCGTTCAGGACTTTCAGCCCTTTTAGAGATTCTGGGGAATCGATTTTGATGTTGCCGTCCTTATCAACCGTTTCACCGCCATAAGCCCAAATCCAAGTCTGGATCGGCGGCCATCCGCTGATAACTGTGCCCCACTGGGTGATTTTGCCGCTGC
>JAEZFF010000081.1 GCA_023417635.1 Bacillota bacterium
GACTGTTACAGTTGCCGCAGTTACCGCATTCTTCTGGAGCGCCCGATTCACCAAAATATTTTAGCAGGTATGAGCGCAGGCACTTGTCTGTGTTGCAGTAATTGGTCATATCGTTTAGCTTTTGCAAATTAACAGCCTTGCTGCTGCCATCCGTGCCGTTTTCAATCAAAAATTTATTTGTGATAATATCTGATGCGGAGTAGAAGAGAATGCACTCGGCCCTTTCACCGTCGCGCCCCGCCCGGCCCGCTTCCTGATAATAGCTTTCAATGCTTTGCGGCATATTGTAGTGGACAATAAAGGAAATGTTTGATTTGTCGATTCCCATACCGAATGCGTTGGTTGCCACCATCAGATTTACCCGGTCATAAATAAAATCGTCCTGGTTTGTCGCACGTTCCGTCTCCGGCATCCCTGCGTGGTACTTTGCAGCCGGGAAACCGCTGCTGTTCAGTCTTTGATACAGAGAATCCACCGTTTTCCTCGTGGAAGCGTAGACAATTCCGGATTTCCCTTTGTTTTTATCCAGGTATTGCAGCAGCGCGGCAGTTTTGTTTTTCGGCTTTGCAACTTCAAAGTAAAGGCTTTTTCTGTCAAAACCTGCTGTCAGCGTAAATGGCTGCCGCAGGTGCAGAAGTTTGATAATATCATCCCTGACCCGCGGGGTTGCCGTTGCAGTAAATGCCGCAACTACCGGGCGAGATGGCATTAGGGCAATGATGTCGGCAATCTTTGTGTAGCTGGGCCTGAAATCATGCCCCCACTGTGAAACGCAGTGTGCTTCATCAACCGCTACCATGGGAACGTCAAGCCTGCTGACAAGTTTGCGAAAGCTGTCGGTTTCAAGCCGCTCAGGCGCTGCATAGACAATTTTGTATTTGCCGTTTTCGGCATTTTCCATCACTTCATCCTGCTGACGGGATGAAAGCGCACTGTTAATGTAGGCTGCGGGGATTCCTGCCTGTATCAAGGCATCCACCTGATCTTTCATTAGAGAAATAAGAGGTGATATGACGATGGTAACGCCGTTAAAAAGAAGCGATGGTATCTGGTAACAAACTGATTTCCCGGCGCCCGTCGGCATAACTGCCAAAACATCTTTGCCGTGCAGTATTTTATCTATAATTTCCTGCTGCCCAGGGCGAAATTCATCATAGCCGAAATAGCGCTTTAAAAGTGCCTGCGCTTTGTTCATGAACCGTTTCATCACCTTATATTATTTGCAGCAAACGAGTCCGCACTTTTCACTCTCTAAGCTGCAATTATAACTGCCGGTAATCGTGCTGGCTGGGGTCACTATAACTATAGATGAAACCTTCGCTGTATCTCTGCCAAGAGCGTTTTGCCTTCAAACAGCAGCAGCTCTGCCAGAAAAATAATGGATGCCGCAAAGCAGATGGCCGACGGGATAATCACCGAAAGCTTGCCGGTTAAGAGCAGCGTCAGGGGCAGAATTCCGAAAATGCAGTCAATTACGAGGTACCAGATGTAATCCTGTATATTCAGCTTTCGTACTTTTGCAATTACAAACATGGCTATCATGGCACCTGTGCATAAAATGGGGAAAACGTAGTTCAGTGCCCAGCCGCTGTGCCCGGTGAACCGGTCCCAAAGGTATGTCATCAGGGAAAGAATACCTACCTGCCACAAAATCGTTTTGGGCAGGTTCCTCCTCTTTTTCAGGACTAGCAGAAAACAAATCCAAAAGCAGCACACGCCTCCTATTACAAACAGAAACCACCAGCCGTCTGCTGGCAGAATCAAATTAATGGCGATGCAGACGGCAGTGCCGGCAACAGAACAGAAAGCGAGAAAGTTCAGCATACGGTGCTCAGCCGCATTAGAAGGATGGACAACGGGGAAAGCATTGCCATATTCTTCGGCGCTTCCGGTAAGTTCCCCTTTGCACAGCGGGCAGCGCTTATAGTCTCCAGGCAGATTTATTTTGCAGTTTTTGCAGTGCAGCATCACTGCCCACCTCCTTTTGCTCCAAATTTGAATTGATTTCCACCGCAATGCCCATCTCCGTCAGTTTTCGGAAAAAATTGCAGGGGATACCGGTGCTTTGAAACTGCGACGAGTAACTGATGGAAAGGTTGTCCTGAAATGAGCAGAGGCAGATTTGCGGGTGCTCGGTACAGATCATAATATCAAACAGGCGAATATAACTGGAAAGCTCCGGCGGCATGGAAATAATGCCAAGGTTCGAGATGGCGGCAGTGTCCTGACGGTTTGCCCACCATCCGCCAAATTTCAGGCAGGGTATTTTCAGCATTAGCGGGATGGCTTTTACAAAAACATTGTTTTCCAGCGAAGAGTAAAAATCGATGATCCCAAGCATCTTTTCAGGGATAAGATGCTCTTTAAAAGAATTTTGCACGTTTTCAATCACTTTTGTAAAACTGTTTCCGTCCTCTTTGAAATTATGGCCAATATGGATAATCCCGAAGAAGTTCCGGGCTGTCGGTGTGGGAAAAAAGTGCCGCAGGTCAACGGGAACGGTAATAACGACCGGATATTTTCGGTCACGCACTGACATACTGTCGCCAATGGAACAGATGAGCAGTGCCGCCAGAAATTCACTCAGCGTTACATGATAGGAATGAGCAGCCTGCAGCACAGCTTTTGCAGATAAGATTCCTTCCACAATTCCGGCGTGATAGTCCTGAAAATGCAGGCCTTTTATCCGGTAGGCGCGGTTCTGCTTCTGGTACTTGACCTTTTTGTCACTGTCGTAATACTTTTGAAAAGCATCCTGGCGAATTTGGTCAAGGGGCGGTTCGCTGGCATTCAGCTGAAACTTTTCCGGCATACAGTCCGGGTGCTTCTTTATTAGGTAGTAGTACACCAGTGTGCGCAGAAAATGGACGGCACCCATTCCATCAGTTAAAGCATGGAAAACTTCCAGATTAATACGGTTTTTATAATAGCACACGCGGAAAAGGAGTCCCGGCTCGTCCGAATCGTAAATTGGCGCACAGGGGTACAGGCAGTCTTTCTTTACAGTTGGTTTCAGCGTGCTTTCTTCAAAGAAATACCAGAACAGCCCTTTCTTTAGAACAGATTTATAAAAGGGAAACCGCTCCAGTGTTTTTTCCAACGCAGGCTGAAGCGTTTTTTCATCTACCGGCTCGTTCAGTTCACAAACGAAACGAAATACTTTCGGGTCCCGCTTAGAACAGGTAGGCGGAAATATTTTAGCGGCGTTGTCCAGCCGCGACCATTCCCTGATGTCAGTCATTTCCAAGGCCTTTCTGTATTAAAAAATTATTTATCACCTGGTAAGCAAGCTGTACCTGGTCAAAAGTCGGCGGCAGCATCATAAATGCGTGCAGCGCATCTTTCATTCGGTAAATCGACACATCGTTGCCTGCTTCGCGCAGCATTCTTCCGAAGTATTCGCCTTCATCCCGCAGCGGGCAGAATTCGGCAGAAATAATCAGTGTGCGGGGCTGGTTCGTCAAGTCGATTTCCAACAGCGGTGCAAAATATGGGTTGTAAAAATCATCCTCCGAGCTGCTGTACAGTTTCATGAACTCCTGAACCCGCTTTGCCGTCAGCAGATAGTCTGTACCGTTTTCTTTGATAGAGAGAAAGGGGGAGGACTCACTGTGATCGTTGAAGGTTGCAGGGTAAAGAAGAATCTGCTGCTTTGGGGAGAAACTCTTTCTGTCCCGCGCCATCAGGCTGACAGCCGCCGCGAGGTTCCCGCCGGCACTGTCACCAATCAGCGTAATATCATTTGGGGAGATTCCCGGAAT
This sequence comes from Bacillota bacterium, assembly GCA_023417635.1. Lineage (GTDB taxonomy): Bacteria > Bacillota > Clostridia > Oscillospirales > Acutalibacteraceae > Thermocaproicibacter. The sequence continues at coordinate 3,762 of JAEZFF010000081.1, forward strand.
ATGTCCCGCAAAAGCTTCCCTTGCGGCAGCGTAGCAGTCTTCCGGGGCTGCAGGAAATCGGTATTCTGGCGCAAGACGGTAGTCAATGCAGGCAACAACATGATTAGTTGCTTTGGCAAGGTCGACGCATACTCCAGTGTAGTTTTCAATGCCGCCGGTGACCCAGCCGCCGCCGTGAAAAAACAGAAGCGCTGGAAAGGGGCCGTTGCCGCACGGCGAAAAAATCCGCACGGGGACATAATGGTCATCGCAGATGACATGGTGGTCGCAGATTTTATAGTCGGATGGTTTGCCGCGCAGCCTTGCAGTAAGCAGTTCAAACCGGCGTTCTGCCTTGTAGGTCTTTCTCACATCTACTACTTCAAGCTGTGTAACGGCTTTTAAAATTGCACGGATTCTGCTGTTCAGTGCCAATATAATGCCCTCCATATATATACAGTTTACTCCGATTTGCAGCCGAAGATGTACGGCTGTTCTTTTCTTGCATCATTTATCAATTTGGGAATCGGAAAAACGCATAGTTCACTGAATGTATTCTAACATATTGATGTGTACTTTTCTATTCATTATTATTTATTTTTGGGCAGATAAAAAATACCGCCTGCTTTGTGCAGACGGCATATATTTATGAAGTCCCTTTTTCGGCACAGCGGCTAAAAACTGCCCTTTTTCAAAATATCAGAAGCAATTTCCCGGTCACCTGTTACAAGGGCCAAAAGCATACGGTAAACGATTTCCGGCGAAGACTGAAAATTTTCCTTAACCAAATTGGCCTGTGCGGCATCCGGCACATGAAGTGAAAAACTCATTAGGTCGGTTTTCCCTCCGGAAATGTGGCAGTTTACGCAGAATCCCTTTCCATCGGGTGAGATATCCACTCGGTTCTCACGTTCGCGCTTTGCCCTTGCCAAAAGGTTTACAGCGGCGCAAAGTGCTTTGTGCCGTACGGCAGGTGGAAGTTCCGAGTCAAGCTGCTTCGAAATCATATGTGCTGTTTTCGTTGCGGCACAGTCTTCCGCATGATCTCCGCTTACTGTAATGATACCTTTTTCAGCCATTTCTGAAATTGCGTCGGTTACTTCAAAGTAATTGGCAAGGCCATTGTCAACAATAATCTGTACCAGGTCGCTTTTTGCGAGCGGTGTTTCGACACTCGTAAGGAGGTAGCAGACCAGAATGCGAATGTCGCTTTTTGTGCGCAGCCCGCCCGGTTCGATTCCGCCGGTGAAAGCATCAAATTTCATGAAATTCCCGCCTCCCGGTTTTATTCTAGCACAAATCGGAGAAAACGGAAAGCAAGGTTATTTAATAATCGGAGGATGATTTCGCAAGATCCTGAATACATAGTCTGTAATGTGCTTTTGCTCTTCGGGGGAACAGATGCGGAATGCACCCACTAAGTCTTTTTCCGGTGTGGTGAGGTTATAGATATGGCTGGAATTCTTTTTTCCGCGGATGTAGTCGGAAACATAGCCCCGGTCTGCTACATATTTTGGCACGGATTCGTCGGCCAGCAATTCGCTGATTGAGAGATTGTAAATTTGAGAAAGGACTAAAAGCGTTGCAACATCGGGACGCGTTTTTCCTGTTTCATAATAAGCATAAGTTGATCGGTCAATGTTCAGCAGTTTTGCAATCTGGTTTTGCGTGTATCCAAATTTTGTACGAAGCTCCCGTAAACGCTCATGAAGATTAACCACAGTGCTTCATCCTTCCCATAGCCTATATAATGTATTTAATGGCCGATGCAGTATAAGCATAACTAGATTCCACTATATTCCCTATAAAAATACCAATTTAATATTTACTATATACATTATTCTCACATTTAATTCACATATTGTGACCTTTACTCACAAGAAGCTGCCCATAAAGAACTGGAAGGTACAGAAAGAAATGAGCTGCAATATGGAAGCAGTACAATTCATGTAAAAATAAAGATATTTTCTGCTTTCGGTTATTTACAACCCATCTTTTTGAATGGTATACTAATAAATAATGTATGTCCATGAAAGAAGGAACAAAATTTATGGCTTACCTTGGAATTGACCTCGGCGGGACAAACATTGCGGCGGGTGTTGTAGATGAAAAGCATCAGCTGACCTTAAAAACAAGCCGCAAAACTCCGGCCTCCTGCTCAGGGGAGGAAATATGCCAGCAGCTCGCGGAAGCAGCGGCTGAAACGCTGCAGAAAGCTGGCCTTACTCTGCATGATATTCCTTATATTGGGATAGGATGCCCGGGTACGGTTAACCGTGAAACCGGTGTGATTGAATTTTCAAATAATCTGCATTTCAGCAATTTGCCCATGCAGAAGCTTTTGCAGGAGAAACTGGACACGAAAGTCGTGTTGGAAAATGATGCAAATGCCGCCGCTTTTGGCGAGTACAAAGCGGGCGCGCTCCGCAATGCAAACATAGCGGTTGCCATCACGCTGGGAACCGGTATTGGAAGCGGCATTATTATTGACGGGAAAATTCTTGCGGGGAGCAACTTCGCAGGCGGCGAAATGGGCCACACCGTCATTCAGGTGGATGGCCGCCTGTGCACTTGCGGCCGTCATGGCTGCTGGGAAGCATATGCTTCTGCAACCGGCTTGATTCTTACGACGCAGGAGCAGATGAAGAAAGACCGCTCTTCCGTTATGTGGAGCCTAACGGAAGGCGACATGGCAAAAGTAGACGGGCGCACGGCATTCCAGGCGATGCGTGCAGGTGATGCAGCCGGCAAGGCAGCAGTGGATGAGTATATTCATTATCTGGCCTGCGGCATTACGAACTGCATTAATATTTTTCAGCCGGATGTTCTCTGCATTGGCGGCGGCGTAAGCAATGAGGGAGATCCGCTGATGATTCCGCTTCGGGAAGCGGTGAAAAAAGAGGTTTATTCGAAGAATTCGGCGAAACAGACGCGAATCTGCCGTGCACAGCTTGGCAATGACGCGGGAATCCTCGGCGCCGCGCTGCTTGCAGAATAACAAATTCTAATTTAAGCAGGGAGGAAAACAGATGAGTATGGATGTACGGGTGTTCGGCAGGCAAAAAGACGGTTTGGAAGTTGACTGCTGCACCCTTAAAAATAAGAACGGGATGTCGGCGGAATTTTTGACCTATGGCTGCCGTGTTGCAAAACTTTATGTTCCGGGCAAAAACAGGAAGTCCGAAAATGTTGTGCTTGGGCATGACACGGTTGCCGAATATGAAGCGCCGAGTGATGTGCTGGGCGCAGTCATTGGAAGATATGCGAACCGAATCGGCGGGGCTCAGTTCCACATTGGGGAAAAAGTTTACCACCTTGCGAAAAACGAAGGGCCTAATATTCTTCACAGTGCCCCGGTCGGCTGGCAGAACTGTGTTTGGCGCATTAAATGCAGCAATAACGACGACGATGCGCCTTCTGTTACCTTTGCTTACCACAGCCCGGATGGCGAAAGCGGTTTTCCCGGAAATGTTGATGCGGAAGTAGCCTATACGCTTACAACAGACAATGCGCTGATGATTGAATACCGTGCGCGCACGGATGCGGAAACCCCGCTGAGCCTTACAAACCATACCTACTTTAACCTTACGGGGGATTCTTCCAAGAGTGTTCTTTCGCAGGAACTGCAGATTTTTGCAGATTCCGTGACGGAAACGGATGGCGGCCTGATTCCAACCGGGAAGCTTCTCCCTGTAGCGGGCACTGCATTGGATTTCCGCAAGCCGAAAGCCGTTGGGCAGGATATTCGCTCACAGCTTCCATCCATTCGGGATTGCGGGGGCTACGACCATAATTTTGCTTTGGGTGCTTCCAAAGGCTCGCGCAAAGCAGCTGAGCTTTACGATGAGGCCAGCGGGCGGCGGATGCTGGTGTTTACCGATATGCCAGGGGTTCAGCTTTACACGGCCAATTCTTTTGGGCCGGGTGCGAAAGCAAGCGGCGGCGTTCCGCTGAAACCGCACCGCGCCGTGTGTTTGGAGACACAGTATTACCCGGATTCGGTCAACCGGCCGGAGTTTCCTTATGAAAATCTAAAACCGGAAGAACCCTTTCACAGCACGACGATTTATAAATTTATCGTTGAGTGAATTAAAGTGAGAATAGGGGACGCTTTCAAAAAAGCGTCCTTTTTATGCCCTGAAAGGCACACAGGAACAGCCGCGCTTTTTGCTGAAAAGCCCGGCGTGAATGGAGGACAAAACGATGCATCAATCAAGCAGCAGTGGGCGGAAAATGCCCATCTTTTTCGCAGTGCTGGCACTTGCCGGCTTTGCCTATATTGCTATACTTTTAAAAACGACTGGATTAGGTTCCTTCGACAGCCAGGTTTACAGCCAGGTTTCGCGTTTCATTACGCCGCGTACAACGACCGTCATGAAAGGCATTACGGCATCCTGTTCCATACCGGTTGTAGGGGTAATTTTGGTGGTGCTTTGCCTGATCGGCATCAAGAACCGCCGCCTTCGCTTTCAGAACTTTATGATGTTGGTTAACGTTGCCGGCGCATGGCTGCTGAATTATCTCTTAAAAGCAGTTTTTCAGCGGCAGAGGCCTGCACTGGAGCAGCTGACCGCCGAGACCGGTTTCAGCTTCCCAAGTGCGCATGCTATGGTGGGCGTTGCCTTTTACGGCTACCTGATTTACCTTTGCGTCCGCTTCCTGTGGAAGCCTTGGAACAAAGTCTGTGCCGTGCTGCTTACGCTGCTGATTGTTGCCATTGGAATCAGCCGTATTTATCTGGGCGTCCATTATGCAAGCGATGTTGTTGCCGGCTTGCTGTGCGGCACAGCCTGGGTACTCATTTTTGTCAGCCTGGTTGGCAGGGTGAATGAGAAGAAAAGTATGGGCAACCATGTGCTTCGGTCGCGGTAAAGCCCGGTAAGCGAGAAAACCGATTTTGCACAATGGAAATTTGCGGCTTTCACCGGAATCTATTGAAAACTACGCCGTTTTCCCTTATAATAGAAAGCAGAATTGCGAAAAAAGTCAATATTGCCGAGCAAACGCCGTCAATTCAACCATACTTTATGAAAGACAGGAATATGTGGAATGAGCAGCTTTTTCTCGAAAGGGCCTGACTATTTCAACTTGTTTGAAAAGGGAATCCAAATTTCAAATAAGGCAGCAAAGACGCTTCAGAAGGCCTTCGCAAATGATAGAATCGATGAAGATGAAATAAAGCAGCTGAAAAACATTGAGCATGAGGGCGACAGGCACGTTCACGAATGTGCCAAACTGATTGCGGACGCCTTTATTACGCCGGTGGAACGGCCGGATATGATGAACCTGATTTCCGTCATTGAAGCCCTGACCGACAGTATTGATGATGTTGGCAATCAGGTTTACATGATGCATATTACCGAAAAGGATAAAACGGCCGGAGAATTTGTCGACCTTCTTGCTTCTGCCAGTGATGAACTTTGCAGTCTGATGACGGTCTTTAAGGACTTTAAGAAGAAGCAGGACAAGATTCACGAAATTGCCATCCGAGTCAACCACATTGAAGAGCAGGGCGACACACTGTTTATTAATGCCATGCGTACAATGTTTGACCCGAAACAGGAAACGGATGCCATGGATGCGATTCGCAAGCACAGCCTTTACCAGATTCTCGAAGACACGCTGGATGCCTGTGAAGATGTCGCAGACGTTGTTTCCAATATCATTATTTCCAACACTTGAGGAACCCTGAACAATACCTGCAAAGCAGCCGCCGGAAGAAATTTATATTTCTTCCGGCGGCTGCTTTTTGTGGTTTTGTGCAATTAAGGTTTGATTCGTAAAGAAGAGGCACAATAAAAATATCATAGAAGAAAATAATATAATGCTAATGTTGACAAATAAATCCATATATTATAATATTAAGTTACCAGTTTATGCTATATACAGAAAAACATCATTCCATCTGCCGCTGGACGACAAAAGAATCCCAAGACTTGAGGAGAAGCATACGATGAAAAAATTTTTTATGTTTTTGTTAGCTGCCATTACCACACTTTCCGCATGTTTTGCGGGTTTTGCCTTTGAACAGCAGCAAGATGATAAAATGTGGCGGGATTTTGGCAGCACAAAATCAGGATTTCAGCTTTACATCGATACGGATTCCAAACATATGGAAGCCGGGGCCGTTTTTAATGCGCTGACGAAAGTCGCACAGGAGTACCATGCAAATTTGATTAAAACAGACGAGATGGGTGACAGCCATTCACCTTTGGTAGTGAAATCTGTATTTTTAACTTACCAAGGGGTTTTGGCTGATGTTCCGCTTCTTTCAGGCACTTCGCTGAAGCCTGATGATATGGCAGGCAATCGTATTCTGCAGACGCCCAACCTGGCGACGCCTAAGGGATGTGAAACGGCCGGTGTGCTTCGCTCTTTTCTCAACAGCGGCAAAGTCCGGTTCCAGCCGCTCACAAAATTTGTAAGCGACCAGAAAACAGCCGACGGTACCTATTCGGTGGAACTGGAAAAGCCGGAAGACAAGCAGAAAATGGTTCAGGCCCTTGCTTCTGAACTGAATATGAGTGAAAAAGATTTAACCAAACAAAAAACGTCTATGGTACAAACTGATTCGTTCTTTATTGTTGCAAGTGTCTTGCTTGCGGTTATCTGCTTGCTTTTGTTCGCTTTGTTTACCTCACATTACATCATACAGCATTTTAAGTTTTATGGAACCTGCAAGCTGCTGGGCTATTCAAACAGTATGGTTTGGAAGTCAATATTTCTGCCTATCTTATTTACCCAGCTTTTTATAACCTGCTTAGTGGCTGCTGTATTTTGCCGGCGTATTTACCAGCAGGAATTGATGCTGATTGCAGGGTTTGGTCTGGCAACTGCCGCGGTTACGTTCCTTATCAGCCTCATCTTCTACCGCACACTGCAGTCTTATACAATTTCAAATTTAATCAAGAACAAAAAGCCGACGAAGGTTTTTCTGGTTGTGAACCATGCGGTGCGCTTTGTGCTGCTGACTGCCGTATGCGTCTTTTCTTTTACCTGCGCTGCTGGAATTAGCTCGCTCGCGCAGACTTATCAGACGCTGCAGAACTGGGACCAATACGGAGACAGATTTGCTGTTTTTAACAGTAAGCTCACGAGTCGGGATCAATCGGAACTCCAGCAACATATCATGACGCTAGAAAAGAAATACATAAAGTTTTATTCCTTGGCTAATCAGAAAGGCGCTGTGTATACTGCTGTTTCTCAAGTTGATCCATTGAAAACATTGTTAACTTCGGACGAAAAAGGGAATGCGGCTTATCCGGATTATTTTGATAAAACGAAGGTTCCTGCCGGTTTTAACCCTTATCTGTTTACGGTAAATCCAAACTACTTGAAAGAGTTTCCTTTGCGGGACTGCAGCGGCAAATTGATTTCCGTTTCGGAAAATGAGACGAAAGGAATTTATATTTTGCCCGACACCTATCAAAGCAAGAATGCAGAAATGAAAAACATTTTTTCAGCAATTCGGAAACGGGCTGTAAAAGATTCCAACGATGTTAGCGGTGTACAGCAAAAATTAAATACGGATATTACGCTTTTCTATTATCCTGCTGGATTACGGGTTTTCAGCTTCGATACAAACGTTGGAAGTCAGTCCAAGTATGAAATTTCGGATTGTGTTTTTTCGGTCATGACAGAGAAAAATGCTTTGTCTTCTGACAAGATGGATTTAAATGGGAAGCAGGTTAACTCGAATTTGAAAATACCGCTCCAAAATGCGGATGCCGGGAAGACTTTCCAAGAGTATAAACCGCTTCTTGCATCCTGTGGGCTGCAGAATAATATGACGGCCCTGAACAGCATAAAATCGGTGTTTGAAGACCAGATTAACCAATCCCGGAATGGTTTGCGTATTTATCTTGTAATTTCTCTCCTCTTAATTGCTTTGACCTGCTGGATTAGTTTTGAAACGATTCGAATCCTGATTGAATCTAAGAGTAAAAAATTAAGTACGATGAAGGCGCTCGGCTACAAATTTATGGGCAAATATGGTGCAGACCTGCTGCCGTTTCTTTTCCTTTGGGCGGTTCAGTTCGGCGTTGCAGCCGTGGTATATGCCAGCCAGCTTGCCGGAACCGGAATCAAAATCTCAGGTTCAGTGTATTTGGGTGCACTCCCCTTGTTCCTCGTGGATATAGGGATTCTGCTTTTATCTGTTCTGCACTTTGACCGTAAAAACGCAGTGAATTCCATGAAGGAGGGGTAAGCCATGTACGCAGTTGAACTAGCCAATGTAACAAAATCGTATGGCTCTAAAAAAATATTTTCGGGTTTCAATTTACAGGTTCAGCCTGGGGAAATGGTTGCTATTACCGG
>JAEZFF010000099.1 GCA_023417635.1 Bacillota bacterium
CTTTATATTTATATATCGCCATGCGCAAAGTAAGATGACAAGAATAACCGCAAAGATAATCGACGCAATCCAATATCGAGCATCCATATGAAAAGCTTCCTTTTTTATGTTACAAATGTTTCAGCAAGTTACCAAAATTTGTTGCATTTACACGTTTAAAGTGCTATACTAGTAGTAAGAATAAAATAACCCCATCAACAGCATCTCGGCTGCAAAGAATTGCTCAGATTCTTTGCACTGATTAAAACGTAAAATACAGTTACGTCTTAAAAACTGATAGAAGCCATTAACAGGGTTGGTTTTCTGTGTTACTTTAAAGGTAACATGGTAATCATAGATTTGTCAAGGGCTTGAACGTAACTGTTAGCGCGGAAACGTTCAGGCTCTTGTCTTTTGTCATCCAAAAGGCAAGATCGTGGATGCTTTCTTAGCCGGAAGGATTCACGGTTCCACAATGAGCCATCATTGTGTGCTTCTCGTAATGGTTCGCGTTGCGAACCTGCACCGGAAACTGGTGTATATTGAAAACTAACGGTAAACTAAAACCAACATTTGAACTAGTTCTTCAAATGCTCGTATTGGTTTGCCTAATATGCTGGCCGAAAGCAAGATACCGGAGCTTATATTATGCGACGATAGGCGACAACACAGAAACGAGGTGGTACTAAGCCCGAGCAATTCCCTAAACTCCCTGACAAACGCGACTTCAACTTGTCTGCACTTGTAATGTGGATAAGCCCTGCGGGAAACGACTTTCGGATGACCGGCAGTTTTATGTCCCGTCAGCTGCATACGTCTGTGCGGCTGATAGTTATCATAAAATCAAATGCTCCAAATATTGAAACACTTGATTTTATGATAACAGGGGAGAACATTCTCTCCCCCATCATCAATCATTAAATTTGGTGAACCATCGGGGATTCGAACCCCGGACACCCTGATTAAAAGTCAGGTGCTCTACCAACTGAGCTAATGATTCATATAAAACAGCTAACTAAACTATTATAACAAATATTAAGTAAAATTTCAAGTAAAACCTGCCTACAGCAAAAGCCTTCGTGCAGGCTTTTGGCTGGGCTGGCAGGATTTGAACCTACGAATGACGGAGTCAAAGTCCGTTGCCTTACCCCTTGGCTACAGCCCAATATAACAGGTGCGGCTTCCGCCGCACCGGAAAAGTCCTGTGGGGTGGGTAGTGAGATTCGAACTCACGGTCTCCAGTGCCACAAACTGGCGCGATAACCAACTACGCTATACCCACCATATGAAACCTGGTGCGCCAAAAGGGACTCGAACCCCTGACCCACTGCTTAGAAGGCAGTTGCTCTATCCACCTGAGCTATTGGCGCAAATGTGGAGCGAGTGATGGGAATCGAACCCACACAACCAGCTTGGAAGGCTGGAGTTCTACCACTGAACTACACTCGCATTTCAGCGACGGTTATTAGTATAGCACAGTTCAGTGGCAGTTGTCAACCTTTCTTCGCTAATCTTCGCACAAAACGTCAATCTTAGCAAATATAATCCAAATGAATGCCATCTGCTTCTTCTGCAGTCACAGAGATACCAGTAATCGGCTGCTCACTGTTTTCTACAATCAGTGAAGCGATCTTGTCTTCCACCTCACGGCGGATCAAGTTCCGCAGGTCGCGGGCGCCGCTCTTGCCGCCAATAGCATGCTTGGCAAGCCATAAAGTCGCCTTGCCGTCATAAACCAGCTTAATGCCGTGCTCCTGCAGCGAACCGACATATTCGTCCAGCATAAGGTGCGCAATTTTCTCAAAATCCGCTTCCTCCAGCGTGCGGAAAACGATGGTTTCATCCACACGGCTCAGGAATTCAGGGCGCAGAAACTCAGAAAGGGCCTTCATGGCGTGTTCGCGGCTGGCATCGGCCTGGCTGCGGGCAAAGCCGAGGGCACTCTCATGGTTCTCACTTCCGGCATTAGAAGTCATGATAATAACGGTATTTTCAAAATTGACGCTGCGGCCATGGGAATCGGTGATACGTCCTTCGTCAAGGATCTGAAGAAGAATATTCATTACATCGGGATGCGCTTTTTCAATTTCATCGAAAAGCAAGACCGAGTACGGGCGGCGGCGTACTTTTTCCGTCAGTTGACCAGCCTCATCATAGCCCACATATCCCGGAGGCGAACCAATAATACGGGAGACCGAGTACTTTTCCATATACTCCGACATATCAAGGCGGATCAGCGTTTCAGGCGTGTCAAAAAGCTCGTGGGAAAGGACTTTCGCAAGTTCTGTTTTGCCAACTCCGGTTGGACCAACAAAGATAAATGAAGCCGGTCTGCGCCGTGGGCTTATCTGTACACGGCTGCGGCGGATTGCCGCGGCTACCGCTTTTACGGCTTCTTCCTGCCCAATGACTTTACCGTTCAGCGTGTTTTCAAGGTCCGCAAGTTTTTTCAGTTCATTCTGCTGAATCCGGCTTGCAGGAATGCCAGTCCAAAGCTCAATTACTTTGGCAACATCGCATTCTTCTACACGCGCGCCAAGTGCAGCTGGAGCCAGCTCTTTTTCTTTTTCATTCAGTTTGGAAAGGTCGGTGCGGATTTCCGCCAGTTTTTCATAGTCCGGCTCTGCACCGTCGGCCGTCATAGCTTCCTCCTGCGCGTTCAAATCCTGCAGCTTTTCCTTTACGCTGTCATACTCCTCCATTGGCTTGTTGCGAAGAGCTGCGCAAGCGCAGGATTCATCGAGTAAGTCTATGGCTTTGTCCGGCAGAAAGCGGTCATTGATGTACCGTTCGGAAAGCGTGACAATGCGGCGCACGATTGCGTCGGGAACATGGACGCGATGAAAATTCTCATAGTAGGATTTAATACCGCCCAGGATTTTGCAAGTGTCCTGCACGGACGGCTCCGCTATGGTAACCGGCTGAAAGCGGCGTTCCAAAGCAGCATCTTTTTCAATATACTTGCGGTACTCCGAAAAAGTTGTTGCGCCAATGACCTGAATCTCCCCGCGGGAAAGTGCAGGCTTCAAAATATTGGCGGCATTCATGGAACCTTCGGCATCACCAGTACCCACAAGGTTATGCACCTCGTCGATAAACAGTATGATATTGCCCTCCGCTTTTACTTCATCCAAAAGCCCTTTAATACGGCTTTCAAACTGGCCGCGGAACTGTGTACCGGCAACCAGAGCCGTTAAATCAAGCAAATGGATTTCCTTTTTCTTCAGTGCAAACGGCACGCTGCCATTTGCAATCCGGATGGCAAGGCCTTCCGCTACGGCCGTTTTGCCAACGCCCGGCTCGCCGATAAGACACGGGTTGTTTTTCGTCCTGCGGCACAGAATCTGTATCACACGCGCAATTTCCTGGTCGCGCCCAATAATGGCGTCAATCTGCCCTGCCTTCGCTTTCGCAGTCAGGTTCGTGCAGTAGGCGTCAAGATGTTTCCGCTTTGTTTTATGTTTTTCCTTCGGTGTTTTTTTAGGAATGGCAGAGTCGCCGCTGTTTTGCTGCACCTGCTCCGGCGTACCGGGAAAAATGTTCTGCAGGAACGGCATCGTTGCCGCACCCCCCGGAATAAAGCCGCTCAGGGCCTCTTCTTCATCGTCACCGCTGCCGTCGGGGTCATCGCCGTCGCCGTTCTCGGACGCGCTTTTTATCATTGCATCCAGTTCAGACTCTATGGACTCCATCTGGTCGTCTGTAATACCCATCTTGTCAAGCAGGTCATTTACCGGTTTTATCCCAAGTGCTTTCGCGCAAACGAGGCACAAGCCCCGGCTTTCTTTTATATCTCCGGACGGCGAAAGGAACACCACCGCCGGTCTTTTATGGCAGTTAGAACACATCATCATAGGGCTCACTTCTTTTCTGTACAGTTATCTTTATTATTCTAACATAATCGAGGAAAATATGTTTTACAAATCTGTGACTAACGCTTCTTTTTTTTATCCATGACCTCATCGATGTCCAGGTTATACTGTGGATCGTCGGAATGAAGAATCATGAAATAAATCTGTGCATAGCGTATCAGCGCGTAAATCATAAACGCCGCTGTTACCGAAAGCAGAGTGACAGTAAGGGCCAGGTTTTCGTAATGCCAAATACATTTGAGTGCAAAAACAAGGCCGAACGAAACATAGAACAGCACCGTTGCGGCCTTCCCATACCATTTTGAGCCACATGGTTTCTTTTTATTCTTACTGATTAAAACAACAGCGCCGGTCACCATGAGGGTTTCCTTTACAACAAAGATTGCAAGCAGAGGAATCAGGACCGGTTCCCGTATTGCAAAGCAGATGGCGATGGCTGCTTGAGTCATCTTATCAAACAGCGGGTCAAGCATTTGCCCAAGCTCTGTAAACTGGTTGAATTTGCGGGCAATCATTCCATCCAGCACATCCGTCAGACCGGAAATGCCCAGAACGACAGCCGCCGCAAGGTAGTGTCTGTTCATAAAATAAAGCACAAACGGTATGATGAGAAAAAATCGGATGACCGTGAGTGTATTGGGTATATTAAAATTTTTATTTCTATTCTTTGTATTCATTCCTGCTTACCTCGTTAAAAAGATCCGACTGTATCAGCATATAGACGGGGTTGTTTCCCGAAAGGGACTGGTAAATGTGGGAATCAGTGATTTGCTCGGCCGGCTTTCCAACAAACTCTGAAATTTTTACTGGGAGTGACACCCGCAGTAATGCGCACAGCAGCAAAACAACAACGACGCCTTTGCACAAACCGAAAATTCCACCGGCCAGCCAGTTCAGTTGGCGCAGCACCGGCAGATGGCAGACGCAGTTGAGCACATTGCCAAGTGCATGAATCAGCACATTGAAAATGATGAAAAGCACCAGCACGGCAATAATTCCGGACCAAATCCTGTCGCGCATCCACTGTGGAGCAGTATTCCCCCAAAAAGTCAGAATCCAGCTGCGGAAATTTTCCGCATAATGGATTGCAGCAAACAGGGCAATAATCCCGCCCACAAAATCAATCAGGGAACGCACAAATCCGCGGTGAAACCCTGAAATAGCAGAAACTGCTAATACAATAATAAAAATAACATCTGTAGCTGTGTCCAAAATATTCCTCCACTCCAAAAGGAGCCACTGTAACAATGAAAAATATACCACAAAACAAGCATTTACACAAGCCGGTTACTGGTTATTCACCAGCCGAACTTCCGAAATACCAAGAACATAAGCAGAGGTTTCATCTTTCAAAGTGACTGCACAGGCATCGTTTCCCGCACTGCGCACCGCCTCAGGACCGGCGCCTAATGGTTCAAAATAAATTTTCCCATCCGAAAGGGCCGCCGCCGTCTGCCCAAAAAGAGAGACCGAACTGATTTTTCCGGTCAGTGTGCGGCTTCGGACCGGGCTGCCCGACTCGTCCAGCACCACAAACTTCTGGTTTTCGGAACCCTCGAACGGCATCAGCCCCAGCGCAAGGCGACCGCCGTCAAAGCTGTAAGCCGTAAGACGTGAACCGCCAAATCCGTATTCTTTTTTTTCACCAGAAGAAGCGTTCAGAAAAACCGCGCTGCTGTCACCCACAGCTTCCACTGTGTTTTCTGTGTTCCATGCCACCGCGTGAAACAGGTTCCCCGTGCAGACAGTTTTCGGCAGAACCGTTTTACCGCTGCTCAGATTAATAATATAAACAGCGGAAACAAGGCTGCCGTCTTTTGCAGAAACACCGGTTACGGCAGCTTTTGTGCCGCTGGGATTCAGTGCAACGGCTGTCGGGTAGTAGTCGGAAAACCAATAGTAGGAAAGTGCCTTCCCTGCAGGCGTAAAAGCGGTAAGTTTTCCGCAGTAGCCGTCGGTCCCTGAAATCAATGCGCAATGCCCGTCGGCCGAAATTGCTCCGCCCAGGATGCTCTGATTGACACTCAAGTTCTGTGTGCTGCCGCCAACCGTGGTGCTTGCCGCATCCTTCCCGCCAAGATTATACAGCAGGACACGCGAGCCTGCAGCACAAACAGCCGGGCTGCCGTAACTGTGCTGAAAATTCAGCAGTTCCTTCCCAGTCGGATTACACACGGTTAAGGCGGTGTCGCTGGCATAAATTACATTCTTTTCGCAGCTGAGAAAATTTCCCGGTTCTACAGTGGAGCCCGAAAATGTCTTTGGAAAACCGTCGCCTACGCCAATGCCGACGACGCTGCTTTTCACCCACTGCAGCACATTCGCCGGGGCAAGGTTGTCGCGGTTATACCAGCCAAGTACAGCCAGTGCACACAGTGCAAGGATGATGATAATGCGGTATATCCAGTGAGGTACAGTATGTCCGCCCGGTTTTCCTTTTTCCGGTTTTTTTACAGTAGGAACCATATGCCGCCCTATATCCACAGGCGTAGTGTCAAACCGGCCGTTATCGTTACGCATCAAAAGTCACATCCTTGTAGAAGACCGCCTTCAGGTAGAGTCCCTGCGGCGGCGCAGTAGGCCCGGCCGCCTGCCGGTTCTCGGCCTGGAGAATGCACGGAATGTCTTCCGGCTGCAGCTTTCCCTGTGCTACCCGAAGCATGGTCCCTACCATAATACGCACCATGTGGTACAAAAAGCCGTCTGCTGCTACAAAGTAGCTTACCATATCGCCTTCGCGGCTCCATTCCGATTTTGTCACCGTACGCGTCATATCACCCGGCACACGGGCATCCACCGCGCAGAACGAAGAAAAGTCATGCGCACCAAGGAATCCTGCAGCTGCTCGATTTAGGCGCTCAAGGTCAAGCGGATACCAGTAATGCAGAACACGGTCACGCAGGAATGGGTCACGCGTCTGGCAGTTCCAGATACGGTAAACATACTCTTTGCCAAGGCAGGAGTACCTGGCGTGGAATTCCGCCGGTACTTCCCGGCAGGAAAGCACCGCAATGTCATCCGGCAGAAAATGATTCAGCGCACCCTTCAGCCTTTCACACGGAATTATCCGCTCCGTACGGAAGCTGACACCAAACTGCAGCGCATGGACGAAAGAATCTGTACGGCTGCAGCCCTTCACGTCGGGGCGTTCGCCAAGGACTTTCGCTAGGGCATCCTGAAAGACCTGCTGAACCGTAACGGCATTCTGCTGAACCTGCCAGCCATGGTAGTTCGAGCCGTCATACCGGATAGCCAGCAGCAGATTGCGCATAAAGCTTCCTTCTTTCCGCTTGATTTATTACCGCAGCGAAGCGGGGAACCAGACTGCACAGAAAATCACCGCACCGCAGAAAATTGCTGTGCAGGCAACAGCGGCAGCGTCCAGTTTCGTCATGTGGAGCTGCTTCATCTTCGTACGCCCTTCGCCGCCGTGGTAACAGCGGCACTCCATGGCCATTGCCAGGTCGTAAGCACGCCGGAACGACGAAACAAAAAGCGGGATTAAGATTGGCACAAGTGCCTTAATGCGCTGCATAAGCCCGCCGCTCTCCATATCGGCGCCGCGCGCTTTCTGTGCGCTCATGATTTTGTCGGTTTCTTCCAGCAAAGTCGGCACAAAGCGCAGGGCAATCGTCATCATCATGGCAATTTCATGCACCTTGATGTGAAAGACTTTCAGCGGCTTCATCACGCGCTCCAGCGCATCGGTCAAATCGGTCGGCGACGTGGTAAACGTCAATACCGAGCTGTAAAGGATCAGACTGATAATACGGATGGAAACGAACACTGCGTTGCTGATGCCGCCGTCTGTAATCTGCATGAACTGCCAGTGCCACACAACGCGGCCGCCGCCGTAAAACAGGTTCAGCGCCCCAGTAAACAGCACAATAAACAGGATGGCTTTGAGGCTCTTAAAATATTGGCTCAGCGGCACGCCGGAACAGAGCAGGATACCAAACATCAGCACAATCAGCAGCAGCAGACCCTGAAAATTAGAGGCAACAAACAGGAAAACAATGAAGACGAACGTGAGGGCGATTTTCACGCGCGGGTCAAGGCGGTGAATAAGTGATTTCCCGGGAATATACTGCCCAAGCGTAATGTCACGCATCATGGCGCGCACCCCCCCTTTTTCAGGAGCGGCCGCAGCTCGCGGAGCGCTTCATCCACGGTAAGGACGGGATGCACCGGGTAACCTTTTTCCTGCAGGGCAAGCAGAATTCCCGTAATCTGCGGGACGCGCAGGCCCATGCTCTCCAATTCCCGGCCACGGGCGAAAACCTTCTTCGTAGTGTCGAGCATGACGGCTTTTCCGGCGTTCATTACAAGAACGCGGTCAGCGTAATTTGCCACATCTTCCATGCTGTGCGAAACCAGCAGCACAGTGTTGCCGCGTTTTTTGCGGTAAGATGAAATCTGACCTAACAGCCTGTCGCGCCCCTTTGGGTCAAGGCCCGCCGTAGGCTCGTCCAATATCAGCACATCCGGGTCCATGGCAATCACACCCGCTATAGCGGCACGGCGTTTCTGCCCGCCGGAAAGCTCAAATGGGCTTTTCTGCAGCAGTTCTTCCGGCAAGCCAACAAACTCCGCCGCCTGACGTGCACGCTTTTCCGCTTCCGCAGGGCTAAGGCCCATATTGCCCGGGCCAAAGCAGATGTCTTTCAGCACGGTTTCTTCAAAGAGCTGATGTTCTGGGTACTGAAACACCATGCCAACCTGAAAGCGCACCCCGCGTATTTTTTTCGGTTCTGCCCAGATGTCTTTCCCGTTCAGCAGGATGGTTCCTTCCGTTGGGCGCAGCAAGCCGTTCAAAGTTTGTATAAGCGTGGATTTTCCAGAGCCGGTGTGCCCAATAATGCCAAGAAATTCGCCTTTCTCCACACCGATGCTCACATGGTCGACGGCAGTCTTTTCAAATGGTGTGCCTAGGCCATAGGTATACGTTAGGTCTTTTGTTTCAAGGACAAACATTGCTTTCTCCCAATCCGTTACAATTCAAAGGTTACCGTTTTAAAAGCGGCTCCAGTGCCGCCACACATTCTTCCCCGTCCAGTACGCACACGGGAAGGCTATACCCTTCCTTTCGCAGCTGCCACACAAGTTCCGTTGCCTGCGGAACGTCAAGGGAATGGCTCTTTAACAGTTCCACCTGCGAAAAGACTTCGCGCGGCGTGCCCTGCGTCAAAATCCGACCGTCATCCATCACAACCACGCGCCCAGCTTCCACCGCCTCATCCATATAATGCGTGATCAGCACGATGGTAATGCCATTCTCACGGTTTAGCTTGTGAATGGTATCCATTACTTCGGTGCGGCCGCGCGGGTCCAGCATAGCCGTAGGTTCATCCAGTACGATGCAGTCCGGTTCCATGGCAATGATACCTGCAATGGCAATACGCTGTTTCTGCCCTCCGGAAAGCTTGTATGGTGCATTCAGGCGGTAGTCGTACATCTCAACAGCCTTGAGTGCATCATCGACCCGCTTCCGTATCTCCGGCGGCGCAATACCCAGATTTTCCGGCCCAAAAGCAACATCCTCTTCTACAATGCTTGCAACAAGCTGATTGTCCGGGTTCTGAAGAACGAGGCCCACTCTTTGGCGGATTTCAATTTTCAGCGCTTCGTCCATGGTGTCAAGGCCATCTACATAAACCTTGCCGCCGCAGGGCAGCAGCATGGCGTTGAAATGCTTTGCAAGCGTGGATTTTCCGGAACCGTTGTGCCCAAGCAGCGCCACAAACTCTCCTTTTTGAATGCCAAGGGAAACATCATGCAGCACTTCATGGCTTTTTTCCCCTTCACCCGCTTCATAAGCAAATGTTACATTTTCCGCCGAAAGATAATCCATTCAAAGCCCTTTC
>JAEZFF010000001.1 GCA_023417635.1 Bacillota bacterium
AAATATCCTGCATATCCCAAACATCCGAAGGGCGGAAGCGGCAGCAGAAGTGCTGAAAAATATGCTTTACCTTGACTACACCCCAAGCGAGGGGAATCGAATTTTTCTTGACTGTGAACCGTAAGAACGGCAATGAAGAAAAGAGGAGGCGCTGTAACGGCGCCTCCCATTTTTTGCTGCTTTTCAGCGGCTTAGGCGCTGACTTTGTTTCTGCGAAGCTCAATCACAGCGCCTGCAAGTGCCGCTATGCCGAGGACCGCTACGCCTGCCGCAGCATTACTGCTGTCGCCGGTTTTCGGCGTTGCGTCTTTCGTATCGCTGGCTGTGGCAGTCTTGGCAGTATCTGTAGAAGCTGCTGCCGTCGGGGACGGTGCGCCCGCCGGCGCCGTGTCGGCAATTGTGATGTTTACACCGCCGCCTTCACCGCTGGCATTCTTAGAAGTGGAGGAAGAGGTGGTTACCCAATAAGCACTCTTGTCGATTGGCAGATCTTTCGTTTTCTGGTCTGCTGTCTGCTGGGCTTTCGGTGAGCCATTGTCGTTAAATACGACATTCAGCGGTTTGCTGCCTGTGTAGTTGAAAGAATACCAGTCTCCGGAAACTTTGGCCATCTGAACGCCAGGCCATGCTTTTCCGGTAGAGCCGCTGCCATAGTATGTGTAGCAGTAAGCCTGCTTCCAGTTCTGCGGCTTCTGGAAGTACACGGTTACGCCCTTGCTTGCTGCGTGCGCGGGTGCAGCGCTCAGCGCCACGCCAGATACGGCAACAACCGCGAGGGTAAGAAGAGATGCGAGTCCTTTTCTCCACAACTTTTTCATCTAAGAATCATTCCTTTCAAAACAGTAAATTTTTATAAATAACAGCTGATAGTTGAAACAGTTGCTATTTGCAAAATCAGGAAACTTTCTTGGCGACAATCGCGAACCTGCCATCTGAGGTGTAATTACTGCAGGTGGAAAGCGTGAGCAGACGGTCGCCGTATGCAGCGGTCACGCCGGTCTGGTAGAGCGATAGCTTCTTTACGTTGAAAACGAAGCTGCTGTATTCCGCCCGGGTAGCCTGACCGCTGAACTTGTAATATTTGAACACATTGTCGTTCTGCCGGTAAACTTTCGAGTTGAAAGCGGCCAGCACCTGGTATTTTCCGGTTTCATAAAGCGTGTCGAAAGAAATAGTTGGGTGGGCTTTCCAGTAGTCTTTCGAACGGTATTTCACAAGGTCTGCAAACTCTGTACCGTCTTTCATGTTGTGTCCGTACACAAGGTAGTTGGCACTTGTATGCAGGTCCGTGCCTGCATCAAAAAATGGCAGACCGCGGTTTTCTTCCTTCTTTTTGAAGTTTCGGTGAAGATAGAATTCCGGATCTTTCGGTGTGAACATAACAGGGTAGTTGATGTTAGTGCCATCAATTTTTACCCATCCGGCAATGTCGGCATTTTCTTTGCGGAGTGACTGAAACCTGGGCAAGATTTCCGGCGCTGCAGAAATTTTGGAGGCAGTCCCGGAGGAAACCTCATTTGAAATGTTGCTAACGGCAGATTTTGAAGAAAGCTGCCGCATGTCTTTCATGCTGTTTTGCGCATCTGCATAATAATGAAAAAGGTACACGCCGCAGCCTACGGCAACGGTCAGCAGAACAAACAGAATGGCTTTATGTGCCTTGCCGGAGATACCGCCTTTTTTCATAGAACCGATCCTTTCCGGAACCTGCCGGATGAAGTTCGTTTTACTTTGCTTTGCAAACTCAATATATCATTGAATCAGCCCACAGTCAAGCAAGCTGCATAAATATATTCATATATTATTGAATATTGTTATGCAAAATATACTAAAAAACAACTTAATACCATTTTGTTAAGTTAGGCACAGTGCTGTTACTGTGCGCCGGCTATGCCTGTTATCTGCAGGCTTGAAAAAATTAAGCACTTTACAAAATCAGAAAGAAAATGTGGACATTTTATTGCAGAATCAGCCCGGCTCAGCTTGGGTTTGGGAATTTGCTGCTCCACCCCAGTAGAATCAAGCAATAGGTGGCCACAATCGCACATAAAATGTTGAAAAAGGGATTCTAAATAACATGGTAAGAAGTTTTCATTATGGGCTATTTTTCCCCCCTCTTAGGGTGGCGCACTTCATTTTACAATCTATCACAGCAAAAGGGTCCCCGCGATACAAAGGGAAACGCCCGGAAGTACATTGAACAGCAAGCCGTAGAAGAAGCGATGGCCTCACCGGCACAGGACCGGACATCCTGTTTCGCACATACTTTCGGGTACTGGGGATTTATATGAATTGTTGTAATTTTGTCATACAGCCGAAAAAGAGTAAAAAATAACCCGCACTGGATACCGGAAAAATCCAGCAGCCATGCAGGTTTGTGCTTGGTGGAGTGATACCATAAAAATGCAAAGGGTAAACACACCAAATATGATAGAATGAAAGAAAAACAGGATGGTGTGTTATGCGAAAATACGACAAAGAATTCAAGTCAAAAGCATCGTGTTCCGGTACATCATGACTGATTACAACCGTATTCGAATCTATACCGGCGCAATCCAGTTGGACTACCGCCTTCTATGTATCCGTCAGGCCGCAAGAGGTCTAGCCGCCTAATCAGAAAATTTGGGGTGTTCATACTCTGCACGAGCCTTGACTTCTCCACTTTTGCTTTTATCTTCAGCCATAAAGGTTGAAAAATCTTTTTGCTGCCATCTGCTGTTTTTCCCGTGGCCAAGCGATGGTTTTAGGCACGGTTTACTGAGCATTCGGTTCCTTCCGGGTTTTAAATCTGCCAAGTGTCTCCTGAAGCAGATTTGCCTGAGATGCAAGTTCCTCACTGGAGGCCGCACCCTCTTCGGCAGTAGCGGAATTTGTCTGAACAACCGCCGATACCTCATCGATGCCTTGCGTTATATCATTGAGCGAAGACGCCTGCAGTTCGGATACCCGCTTAACCTGTTTGATGTCATCGTCAATCATGCGGATTTTCTGGGTAACATCCGCAAGCGATTGTGCCGTATGATTCGCGATTTTCGAACCTTCCTGCACCTTGTAAATAGAATTTTTAATTAGATCTGTCGTTTTTTTGGCCGCGTCTGCCGATTTTCCTGCTAAATTTCGCACTTCATCCGCAACGACTGCAAAACCCTTCCCCGCTTCTCCAGCCCGCGCTGCTTCGACAGCAGCATTTAAAGCAAGAATGTTTGTTTGAAAAGCGATGTTGTTAATCACTTTGATAATTTCACCAATCTGGCTGGACGACTTGTCGATTTCGCTCATCGCCGACAGCATTTGGCTCATGCTGTCATTACTGTCCTTTACTTTCCGCGTAGCGCTGCTGATTGACTCAGCCATTCGATTGATATGACCGGAATTTTCCGTTATCTTCTTGGAGACATCCGTAACCTTTGCGGAAAGCTGTTCGACAGAACCTGCCTGTTCCGCCGCGCCCTGTGCAAGCTGCTGAGCGCCGTCTGAAACCTGCTTCGCACCAGTGTCGACCTGCTCGGAAAACATCTTAATCGATGCGAACGCATCCCCAAAACTGTCGGCAATTGTATTGACCGCCTCCGGGATTGGTGCAAAATCGCCCTGATACTCGGTCATTTTTTCTACAGTCATATCTCCGGCAGACATTTTTGAAAGAGTGACTGTGATATCCCGGATCAGATTTTTGAAAATCTCAAATGCATTTTTTAATGCGTGGAACAAAACGCCAATCTCATTATTGGAATCATACTCCGCGATGCTGCTTATATAGCCGTCTGAAAACTTCTTTGCGGTTAAAGAAAGTTCTTTGAGCGGCCTGCTGATGTCATGCGAGATTTTGATTCCCATAATGATGGACACGACAATCCCTGCAGCCGAAATTAAGATTAAAATGACAAACGAAAAAAGCGCCATTTTGCTGTTTGAGGCATTGACGACGGCAGTGTCGTCCACACGGTATTTCATGAAGGCATCATAATTGTTTTTGACCTGGTTTATTACGGGCTGTAAAGTCTGCAGCGTCTGGTTGGCCTGAGTTATGTTGCCTTCCTTTACAAACTTATAAAACTGATTCAGCTGAGTTTCAAACGACGTATTATATGCCTTGCGGGCATTGATAAATTTCTCTCTCCATGCGGCTCCATGAATTGTCAGCAAGAAATTGTCGTCGTTTGTTTGAAATACTTTTTCGGCCTGTTCGGCGGCTTCTTCATCGGCTGCTACAATTTTATCGTTTTTATAATTTATCATGGCATCTCTGGACACCGATTGCATGGTGGACATGTTTAAAAGGACACTGTAGCCAACCGGTAACGATACCATTCGCCTTTCGTACATATCCTTCATAGCACTCCGCATCTGGGCCAAACTGCAAATTCCCATTACCGCCACAACTGCCGTTATAAAAGACGCCAGCAGGAATCCGGCAATTAATTTCGTCGAGATTTTTGTATCCTTCAGTTTTTGTAATTTTTTCAATGAAAACACTCCTTATGTTATAATGCCTAAAATTCATTTTATGCGGATTTTCGGTGCGGCTGAAGCGGGCTGCAAAAGCAGTCTTTGAAAGCCGCCCGCTTGTTTTTGGGCCACACACACCTAAAACAAAAGGGCGGCTTTTTAACGAAAAGTACCGTCAGGGAAAAAGAAAATACAGCATGAATGTGATTGCCAGCAGGTCCGCACAGCCGCCTGGACTGATATTCTGCCGAATGAATTTTTTATCCATTTTTCCGGCGGCCCGAATCAGTTCGTCGGGGGCTGAAACCGTCCGCAGCAGCTCTTTGGTTTCTTTTTGAATGGCTGTCAGCATTTCCATACTGGACCGCGCGATGATATTCGTGTCATCCACATTGGCAATCAAGTGTAAGAGCGTAACAACGCCGGCATCGTTGCAGGAAACCCCCTGTGACGTTAACGCACGCAGAACAGGGAGCGCAATGTTTTTCACATGGGGAAACCCCCTGGAGGCTTCCCCCCGGACTCCGGATAAACCGTACTGCACATATGCCTGTTCGCCATGTGTCCGCATTGAATCCGATGATTTCCCGGTGAGTTCGCCCACCGTACCCGCTGTCATTTTGGAGCAGAGCTCCAACAGGGCATCCAGCTTTTCCGGTTGCCCGCTGCCATGCAGCCTGCCTGCCGCCGCACAAATAACGCCCAACGAAAAGATAAGGCCCTTGTGTGTATTGACGCCTCCGGTCGCCTCATACATAACATCTTCCGCCCGCTGCCCAATGGAACGGCATGACTGAAAAAGCTGTGCCGACGTGCCGGCAAACGTCAGACCCTTCCGAACAAAATCGCGGAAACAGGGCGTAAGTGCGGAAGCGCTGTCAAGAAAGGTAAAAAAGTCCATGTCATGGTGCGCGCCGCTGTTCGCGCGGTCAACCAGCCCCGGCTTCGGCGTCGTCGCTACTTCGTAAAGCAGTGCGCGGGTTGCCGTCTGTGCAATTCTGTCCGCAAATCGGCCCTCAAAATAATTCTGAATGATCTCCACTGTTTTTCTCGCAACTTCGTCTGCGGAATGTGCGCGGCTGCGCGCGCAGACCACTGCGGGCGAATTGCAGATCAGGCATTTTCTGCTTTCCAGCCCAATATCCCGTCTTGAGATTTTCATTCCGTCAGTTCGAATCACGTCAATGTCAAACAGCCGCCCAAGCGGGCAGCTTTCTTCAACGGCAACCATTTGTTTCTTGACTTGCTCCGCGTCAGCATTTACCGAGTAATACTCTGTATATCCGGTTTTTCCAATCGTCTCCTTATGAACGACGACCGAAGCCCCGGCACGCTCCATTTGCTGGGATATCAGGCGTTTTCCCTCCTGGAACGCTTGCTCCGCAAGAGGAAACGCCTTGCGGGACCCCGCAATGTTGAGCGTAAAACAGATCAGCGGTTTCCCGAATTCCGCCAATAAACACTGCTGCAGGCGCACACGCTCTTCCCGGGCGTCCAACACTTCAGGGAGTGTTGCTTCGCTGCTTTCAATCTTTTCAGCACATATCATGAAGGTCCAGCCTTTCCAGATAGTCATAAGTGACCGGTGGCACCAGCCCCCGGATTTCTTCCAGCTTTCCCTGTGCAAGCAGGGCACGTACGCGGGAAGCGCTGACCGCAGCGCCGTCCTTTTTCAGGCGCGGCACAACCACCACATTAATCCCCTGTGACGGCAGATAGCTCTCCATGGTCCGGTTATAACTATCCGTTACCGGGCTGAATGGCTCCGTTCCTACAAACCGCTGTGTAATGTTCAGGGGCTTGGCGAACTGCTGTGCAAATATCGCGAGGTCAAGCGCGCCGTTAATCTCACCCACACGGGTTTTGTCCTTGATAAAATAGCTTGGGAAGGTCGCATAGGAAATCAGGTAGTCACCCGTAGGATGAACGACAACATTGTGAAGATGCGCCACGGCCCGTTTTGCAAGCTCCAGCCGCACATCCGCCGGAAACATGCTGCGGTCTTCCGACAAGATAAACAAATGGAGAAGGTCGCAGGAATGCGCCGCCGCTTCAACCAAATAAAGGTGTCCGTTGGTAAACGGATTACAGTTGGCAACAATGCACCCGATAGCGCCCTGTTTTGTCGGACATTCCAGCCCCTCTACAAACGTTTGGACGCCGTGCCGGATATTCTCCATCAGCAGCACGTCCTGTGTAGCCGCCACCGGATAAAATCCCAGGCCGCCGAAGAGTGCGCTGTTTTTTGGCTTTGTGAACAGGAACAGGTGCGAAAAGCCTTCCTGCACGGCATTTTTGACCAGTTCCGTAACAATCTTGGCAGCATACCCTCTGCCGCGGTCTTCCGCAGATACGCCGATACATTTGAGCACATTTCCCTGCCTGGAACCCGTGGCGTGAATTTCTTCGTTTTCTATCAGGTTGACCGTAAATTCGACGCCGTCGTCATAATCCAGAGCAAGGCTGTGCAAAAAAGCCTTTGTCTGATTCAGCATTCTGCCTGAAGCCGGTTTACCGTATACAAACGCCATTCCGCACCCTCCTAAAAATCGGCAGAGGATATCCTCTGCCGTTCTTTTTTCCGTATAGCTGTGAAGTCTCTGGTCCTTTTAAGCAAAGCCCTGTCAGACTGCGGGAAAGGAGAAAATTAATCCTTCACCTGGCGGATTAAATCAATGACTGACTTGTCGCGGTAAGTGACCACGCCGACTACCTTATCGGTATATTGAATCGGCTCCGGCTTTCCGACAATCTTTTCCGCCTTTTCCCTGAGGTCCTCTATCGTGCAAAGCGGAAGATCGGAATCCTGCAGCTTTTCCAGCAAATCTTTGCGCTGCGGGTTGACCGCAATGCCCTGGTCGGTAACGACCACATCTACGGTTTTGCCCGGCGTAACAATGGTATTGACTTTTTCTACCACGCACGGGATGCGCCCGCGGGTCAGCGGAACGACAATAATGGAAACGGACGCGCCATAAGCCGTGTCCGGGTGGCCGCCAATGGCGCCGCGGATGACTCCGTTGGAGCCTGTCAGGACATTGACGTTGTAACTGCAGTCGACCTCAAGCGCCGACAGCACGACAACATCAAGCTGGTTGACCGCCGTGCCCTCGTTGCTTGGGCTGGCATAGTAGGATGCGGAAATCTGCTGATGAAAACGATTATTCTTCAGTGATTGTGCCGCTTTCAGATCGAAACTTTGGACGTCAAGAATCTTCTCGACAAGTCCTTCGTCATACAGGTCAACAACAGAGCCGGTAATCCCGCCCAAAGCAAAACTTGCCTTAATCTTCTGCGCAATCATCTTTTCGCGCAGAAAACGTGCGACAGCCAGAGATGCGCCGCCGCTTCCCATCTGAATGGAAAAACCGTCCTTGAAGCAGCCGCTGGCTTCAATTACATTGGCCGCCGTCTCCGCAATCAGCAATTCCTTCGGATTTTTGGTAAAACGGGTCGCGCCGGACATAATGCCCGCCGGGTCACCGATTTCCGGTACCTTAACGATATAATCCACATCCGACTCCGGAATACCAAACGGCGTATTCGGGTAAGGAACAATATTATTTGTGATGATAACGGTCTTTTTCGCATACCGTGCGTCACATTTCGCATAGCCCATTGAGCCGCACATAATGCCCTTGTCGTTTTCACGGGAATACCCGTTGGCATTGCCGTAAGGGTCGCAGGACGGTGCGCCGAGGAACGCCACATCAATGGAAAGTTCACCCGTCTCAATCGCGTAGGCGCGCCCGCCGTGGGAACGGAACACTACCGGAACATCCATTAGGCCGTGAGAAACCGCCTCTCCCAGTTCACCGCGCAAACCGGAGGTCTCAATACGGCGGATAACGCCGTTCTTAATATGTTTAATCAGCGGCGCATGGCAGTCCGTCAGCGAAGATGCGGCGACAACAAGGTCTTTAAACCCCATCTCAGCCAGTTTGTCCATAACCATATTAACGATGTAGTCGCCGTTGCGGAAGTGGTGGTGAAAGGAAATCGTCATACCGTCTTTCAGCCCGGAAAGCCGAATGGCTTCCTCCAGACTTCCGACAATTTTATTGTTGAGCTTCTCACGTTCCGCCAGCGTCTGGGAATTTTTTGTCACTTGGTCGGGTGCAAACGCACCGTGAATCGCAGTCATTTCTCCAATATGCGGAATGCTCTTCACATCAATGCTCATCTTTTTCCTCCTGTTTCAGCGCGCCTACTGCGCGGGCCAGGTCAAGTGTACGCTGCGCGCGCGCCACGACCGGTTTATCAATCATTTTGCCATTGAGCGCAATGACACCCGAGCCTTTTTTATGGGCTTCTTCGATTGCGCCCATAATTGCCAAAGATTTGTCGATTTCTTTGCTCGTAGGAGTATAAATCTCATGCACTGGTTTAATCTGACGCGGATTGATAACGCTCTTTCCGTCAAAGCCGAGCTGCTTGATAAGTGTAACTTCCTTGCGGAAGCCCTCTTCATTGTTCACATCCGAGTAGACGGTATCAATGGCGTCAATCCCAGCCGCACGCGCTGCAAGCAGGACCATGCTTCTGCCGAAAAGGAGTTCGATGCCCTCGGGCGAACGGGTTGTTTTCAGGTCGGTGACATAATCCTCAGCGCCGATGGCAATGCCAATGAGCCGTTTGCTGGAAAACGCAATTTCTTTAGCGTTAAGCACTCCCGCAGCGCTTTCGATTGCCGCCATCATGCGGGTGGAGCCGACAGGAATGTCGTTTTCGCGTTCAATCCGCTCAATCTGCCGCTCACAGTCTATCACATCCTGCGCGCATTCCGTTTTTGGCAGACGAATAGCAACCTTTCGGGTGCGCACCATCGCTTCAAGGTCGCTGATGCCCATCTTCGTATCCAGTGCGTTGACGCGTACAATCAGTTCTTTGCCCGGATATTCAAGGGTGTTCAGCATCTCATAAACGAGGAACCGCGCGGAATCTTTCTCCGTAATGGAAACCGAATCCTCAAGGTCGAACATAATGCAGTCCGCGTCATAGATTCCGGCATCCTTAATCATACCTGGGTTATTGCCCGGCACATAAAGCATTGTCCTTCTGAGCTGTTTCATTTCGCCGCGCCTCCCCATACATAGTTGTCATTTTCTGCGGCACGGTAAACTGCCGTTTTCAAACGCGCGCGGATCACACAGTCCAGCGCGCCTTTGTCCACCGCCGTCACTTTCGCATCCGACACGTCCAGCTTCGTCAGCGTTTCTTCAATGACCTTGTGAATTTCATGGCCATACTGCTTTTCTACCGGACTGTCCAGCTTAATCTCAATTCCTTTTCCCTCATTTGGGGCAAGCGCCACCATGATATCGCTTGATTCCATGGTGCCGGATATTGCTGACTTCTTTATTTTCATATTGAGTCCTCCAAAATGAACACGCAACTATATTTTTAAGCTTGAGCCGCAGGCAAACCGATTCAGATTTTCCGCAAGACGGCCGCCGGTCTTACACAGCGACAAGCTCTTTTTTCATAACCAGGTGTTCAAAAACAGATAAAATCTGTTTCTGAACACTTCAACAAACAAGCCTAGTTTCTTCAAAAGCAGGAAGCAATGGGTAAGCCCCCATGGGCCTTGATAACCTGTAAACCGGAATTTTGTCACCAAAACGGGCTGACAGGTTTTCCGTCATAAGCCTTCCGTCATCTTATAACAAAAGAAAGGATAATTGTCAGTACCGTCGAAACAGCCAGGCAGAAGGGAACGGCGCGGAAAAGCAGTCTTGGGAACATGGCCGAACTTTCATCTTCCGATGCGCAGGAGCCAAGGACAAGACTGCCGCCGGAAGAAAACGGCGAAATGGAGGTTGCCTGCGCTCCAATTATGATGCTGGTAAACAGAAGCATCGGATTCAGACCCGTCGCACTTGCGATGGACGGAACAATCGGGAAAAGTGCGGGGCAAACGACGCCAAGCGTACTGCTGAAGAACGACATGATTCCGCCGATGATGCACAGCGCGATGGGCACCATGAATGTTGGAATGTTTCCGCCGACCCAGTTTGCAAGAATCTTAATGGTCCCTGCCTTAATGGCGACGGCAATCAGTATGCCCACGCCGCAGATCATAATTAATGTGTTCCACGGAACCTTCTTAATAACACTCTTTGTGTCGGCAAGGTTGAGCACGGAAGCAATCACAGAAAAGATAATCGCGATGAGACCGACATCCACCTTGGAATTAATGAAAGTAATGGTCGCGTTTTTAGAGAAAATAATATGTAGAATCGGGGGAACCAGCACGATAACCATCATAATGACAATCAGAGCAAGGCTGAGCCGCTGTTTCTTATTAAAAGGCTCCGGTTTTGTAATTTCCATGTGTTTGCTCAGCTTTTTCCCGTCTTTGGAAAAGAGCACATAGCCGCCGAGAACCGCAATTGGTATAATCATGGTGGCAATAAAAATGGTTGTCCCATAACTGAAAGCGGAATTGCCGTAACCTGCTGTTTCCATTAGTCCTTTGAATACAACGCCGCTGCCGCTTGTCATGAAATTGGCACCCGCCAAAGCGCCGTAATTAGCGGCAAGCGCGCCAATCAGGGGGTCCATCTCCATTTTTTCACAAATCAGAAGCGTGATGGGAACCAAAAGCACCATCACCGAAAAATAGCCTGCGCCTAAAGCAGAAATCAACGTAGCCGCCAGGAAAATGGCGAATGGAAGCATTCGCGGAGCCCTTCGGCAGAGATACAAAAGGCTCATGGAAAGTTTTTCCAGTGTTCCGTTTACAAGCGCAAAATTGTAAAACAGGGAAGTTGCAAGGATGACAAAGAAAATACTGATCGGCCACATTGAGATAATGTTGGCGGCCTTCAGTTTTAAACCGTAGCATCCGATGATATATGCGAAAGCGATTGCAAAAAGCCCGGTGTTAATCTTTGTTTTGTACCCAAGGGCAATGGAGATTATGATTGCCAGCACAATAATTAAACTAATCATAAATTAACCCCTTTTTATGTTGGAAGTATCGATCGTTTGTAAGTCAGGCGTATGTGCGTATCTTCATTTAAACGTCCATCGGGTTAGCATTGTTGTGCCGTTCAGCTATTTGTCCAGCCCAAGCAGCCGCATCTGCGTCTTTCTCGTCATCACGTCAAGCTGCTCGTCCGTAATTCCCCTGTCGGACAAAAACTGAAGATATTCTCCCAAAGCCAGTTCCCAGTGGGGATTCTCGACCTGCCCACCGTCCGTCGAAATCAGGACATTCCGGTAACCGACTTCTTTAATAATTGCCAGATTGTCTTCCAAATTACTTTTGTAAACGCCCTTCCCCATAGGCTGTGCATAGCATCTCTCGAGGAGCACATCATAATCCTTTACAATCTTCGCTTGATCCTCATGAGACATCCCAACAACCCAGAACTCCGGATGAGTGATGACGATTTTGTTAAGTCCCATGCTCTTCGCTTGGTCGACAACCGGAAAAATCTCTTTCGGAGAAATATGCCCGGTTCCAAGGACGGCGTCATACTCTTTAATCATTCGGAAAATTTCTTTCAGCGGCTCAACGATTTTTCCGTTGTCCAGGCACTGGATGCCGCCCGTTTTTCCGTTCTTTTTAAGCTGATTTGCCGCATGAGTCGTAGGCAGCCAAACCACCTTCGCGCCCATTTTCAGTCCCGATTCCACAGCCGCGGGGTTCAGGCCGCCAATGTCGTAATTCAAAGTCACGCTGCCGAACATCGTGAAATTGTTACTGCCCTGATGAACAATTTTGTTGTGCTCGTTCACCAGGAAAGCACGGTTCATCGTTGTGCCATGATGGGACTTAATAACAATCGCTCTTGCGCCAACCCTGATTGCCGCCTCCATCAGCTCGAAATCAGTGTATGCTCTTTGCCGGATGTCGGGTGCCGAATGGACATGCATGTCAATGACACCTTGAAGGGATACTTTTTTCATAAATTACTCCTCCTTTTTATTAGGCATGATTGCCGACGGTAAAATAATCTTTGCAGCTGAACCGGGCAAGCGGTGATAGTTTAATGCAAATGAGGGCCATTGAAATTAATCAGGCAACCGGTTACAAGAATCTTCTTTTCTTCCTCCGTCAGACTGCCGACAGACACGGTGAATTTCCGCACTGCTGTTCCAACTGCATAAGCCGCAATCTCTTGTCTTCCTTCCAGAATTGCGTTTTTAAGCCCAGGAACAAACACGAACTCATCTTTTTGAAATACGGGGTCCCCGTCTATGACAAACGGAATCAGTCCCCAGTTAATCATATTGGAGCGATAGCGCTTAGTGGCATATTCTTTCGCAAAATTTGCCCAGCCGCCAAGGACCTTTTGGCAGGAAGCTGCCTGTTCTCTTGCCGAACCGTCGCCCGGCTTGTTCGCAAAAATCGCACTGCCGATGCCGACATTTTTGGCATCTATCTTTTCGAATCCTTTAATTGTTCTGATTTTATCGTAAACAGTCTTAATCTCCTCGGAAGTTTCGGCAGGGTCGGAACCCTTTTCCCGGATGACCTCTGATTTTTGAACTTCCTTTGCCTTTCCCACATAGGCGGCGTCTTTCCTTCCCAGTGTAAATTCCGCCAGCCGCAGCGGATTAGAACGGAAAGAGGAAGTCTCCCCGGACGGAATTAACTCGTCGGTCGTTGTAACCGGGTCCGTAATATAACTGACAACTTTCAGCAGCAAGTCGTCAGTGAGGCTTGGAATTGCCGGCCAGTCTTTGATGTTGGGGCCAAACTTCAGGCTGACCTCCGGCATCGGCTTGCCAACACCGTTGTAAACGCGCTTGTCATATATGCTCTTATCGAAATAATACTTGGGCTTTGTAAACGTTGCGTCTATTTCCGTGGCGGCGGTAAGTTTGCCGCCGTTGACCGCCGTTGCGGCAATGGAGCGGGCATCCATTAAAGCCACAAAAGAAAGCTGCCCCTCGTTTGGCTTGGAGCCTTCGCGGTTCGGGAAATTCCGGGTTGTGTGGCGAATGGAAAACTCATGGTTTGCAGGCGTATCGCCGGCTCCGAAGCACGGGCCGCAGAAACAGGAGCGCACAACAATTCCGGCGCTCATCAGTTTCGCAATGGTTCCGTTTTTGACAAGCTCCAGATACTCCGGCTGGCTGGCCGGATACACACTCATTTTGAAAGTACCGTTTCCAATGGATTTCCCGTCAACGATATCCGCCACATCGATTACATTGTCGTAGGTGCCGCCGGAGCAGCCGGCAACAATTCCCTGGTCGACGAAGATTTCACCGTTTCTGACCTTGCTTGCGAGATTAAAGTCCAAATCCGGGTTGTCAAAACGTTTTGCTGCGTCCGCCTGTACCTGGTGGAAAATATCGAGCGCGTTTGCCTTCAACTCCGCAATGGTATAAACGTTGCTCGGATGGAACGGCAGCGCGATGGATGGCTGAATGGTCGAAAGGTCAACATAAACCAGGCCGTCGTAATAGGCAACATCCTGCGGTTTAATCTCCCGATAATCTCCCGGCCTGCCATGCACTTCATAGTAGTCTCTGACCTGTTCATCCGTACGCCAGATTGATGACCAGCATGCTGTTTCCGTGGTCATGACGTCAACGCCGTTGCGAAACTCAACGTTCAAATTTCCAACGCCGTCCCCGACGAATTCCATTACCTTGTTCTTTACATAGCCGTTTTTATAAACACTGCCAATAATGGAAAGCGCAACATCCTGAGGCCCTACGCCTTTTTGCGGTTTTCCGGTCAGGTAAACTGCCACAACGTCGGGTCTTTTCAAGTCGTAGGTGCTGCCCAAAAGCTGCTTTGCAAGCTCCCCGCCGCCTTCTCCGACTCCCATCGTTCCCAGCGCGCCATACCGTGTGTGGCTGTCGGAACCAAGGATCATTCTTCCGCAGCCGCTCATCATTTCCCGGTTAAAGGAGTGAATGACAGCCATATTCGGCGGCACAAAAATGCCGCCGTACTTTTTTGCTGCAGAAAGGGCGAACATATGGTCGTCCTCGTTGATTGTGCCGCCGACCGCACAAAGGCTGTTGTGACAGTTCG
Organism: Bacillota bacterium; assembly: GCA_023417635.1. GTDB lineage: Bacteria > Bacillota > Clostridia > Oscillospirales > Acutalibacteraceae > Thermocaproicibacter. The sequence goes on from JAEZFF010000001.1 coordinate 14,453, forward strand.
TCATAACAAAGGGAAGCGGGAACTTTTCCATTCCGCTTGCCCTTGCGGTCTGTATTATGCCAACATAGGTAATATCGTGGGCTGTCAGAGAATCAAATTTGATTTTCAGATTCTCATCATCGCCAGAAGCATTGTGCCGGTTAATAACCGAATAGGCCATCGTTCCCTTTTTGGCCTGTTCTTTTGTAATCTTTCTTCCCGTTTTGCTTTCGACTGCGGCTGCCGCGTTTCCGTCGTCACGGATAATTTCCTGACCGTTCAGCAAATAGGCTCCCGTGTTCCATAATTTAATCATCTATGTTTTCTCCTCGCAGTTATTTTTTTGCAATGATTGGGCCCGGTAGTTTTCAATCTGCAAAAATAAATCGCGCTTATTGTGATTTTAGACAAATGTTATTGTTATATCTCCTTTTGTATTATATAATTATGATAGGCATAAGTAAATAATCAATTTTTCATGATGCCTATAACCTTTATCTATATCAAAAAACAATTTTACGGCTAACCGGAGGCGAAAAAACTTATGACGGAGCGCGAACTTCTGTATGTTAAAACAGTTGCTGAAGAGGGGAGTATGTCCAAAGCGGCGCGAAAATTATTTTTATCGCAGCCATCCCTCAGCAAATGTATTCAGGGAATCGAATCCACACTGGGAACCAAATTGTTTAAACGGACCAACACCGGCTTACTTCTTACCTTTGCAGGGGAACGTTATTACAAGGTCGCCACTGAAATCCTGAAAATATACAACGATTTTGAAATTGAAGTCAGTGATATTAATAACCTGAAAAAGGGCAGGCTGATTATTGGAACCACCCGGTATCTGGCAACGTTGCTTTTGCCGATTGCCCTTCCTGTTTTTAAACAAAAATGCCCCAACATAGAAATCGTATTGATAGAAGAAAATTCCACGGAGTTGGAAAAGACCCTGCTGTCCGGCAAACTGGACTTTGCCATTATCCATACTGCTCCTTCCCGCGAGTTTTTCCGCAGTGGAAATCTTAATTTCATTCCGCTGCTGAAAGACCCTTTTATGCTTACGACAAGACAGGGGCATCCCCTGAATCAATACGCAAAAAAAATGGACGGATGCTCTTACCCCTGGATTGACTTTTCTCTTTTTGCAGAAGAACCTTTTATTCTTGTAAGCCGCGGGCAAAAAATCAGGGAGGTTTCCGAATTAATCTTTCAGAAAGCCAATATGGAACCCAACACCACACTGACAACAAAAAGCTATGAAACCGCCAGGCGGCTCGCCTGCGAAGGAATCGGAGTGACTTTCGTCCCTTTGCAGTATTCGCAAATATTTGTAGGGGCTTATCAGCCATCCTATTATTTTATCGACGACAAGTACCTGCCCTACTGGACGCTGGGAATTGCTGTAAAAAAAGACGCCTATGTTTCCAAAGCGGCCAAGCTGTTCATCAGGATTATTGGAAAACAGTTTGACATAGAACTGTAAAAAGCAGGTGTCGCGCTTACCTGAGGCGGCAGTTTCTTTGCAACAAAAACATCGCTTCCAGCTTTATCAGAAGCGATGCTTTTTGATTGTTATTTTACTTGCAGCATCAGGCGCGGCCCCGCCGCGAAAAATGCTTCAAGAGGTTTTCCCGGGAAACGGGCGCTGATTTTGTCAGACTTTACGCACCGAGAGGAATGACTCCCAGCAAAATGCCGGAAACCAGCATAACAAGGCTGATGCCCCATACCCAGAAAAAGGAACGTTTAATATGCTCATTGATGTCCACTTCGGCAAGGCCGCAGCCAAGGAACGTTGCTGGAACCATTGGGCTTATGAAGCAGGCACAGTTGCGGCACGCAACCATCGTAATAGCTACGCTGACCGGAGCCACACCAAACTTTTGAGCTACTCCAATAACAATAGGCAGAACGCCGTAGTAATAGGAATCGGTGCTGAATGCAAGGGCAAGCGGCGCAGAAAGGACACCGAAAACAATGGCGATGTACGGCCCGAAAGAGGCAGGAATAATCTTTACAAGTACATTTGCCATGGCATCCATCATGCCGCTCTTTTGCAGGACGCCCAGCATAACGCCGGCGCCAAGCAAAGTCGAAGCCATCATGACGGCAGCAGAGGCGTGCGTTTTTACAATTTTCTCCTGGAGCTTTGTGCCATGATAATTCACAATCAAAGCAATTGCCGTACCGATCATGAAGGGGTAGAATGTTGGAAGCTTTATGAACATAAGGACCAAAATTACGGCTAAAGTTAAAAACAGGTTAAACCAGAAAAACTGTGGACGGCTGTAATCTTCTTTTCCCTGCACCGCTGTATTCGTCTGTTGCTGCAAGACAGCGGCCGAGTCCTCCTGAACATTGTCCGTGGTGCGCAGACCCGCACCACGCTTAACCTCCTGCAAACCGACGATAACCGCCACAACCAAAGCGGCAATCAGGCCAACAACCTGCATTGGGATCAGCCTGTGCCACAAAAGAGTCGAATCCATTTTAATGACTGTTGCCGCACGCACGGTAGGTCCGCCCCAGGGCAGCAGGTTCATCACTCCCATTGCAGCAGTGCAGATTAACAGCAGAGAAGTATTCCGCATATGCAGCCTTTTAAAGATTGGCAGCATGGCGGGAATCGTAATCAGGAACGTGGCGGCACCGGAGCCGTCCAGATGAGCAAGCATTGCAATAATCGAAGTCAACACGGCGACGGAAACAACACTGTTGCCGGCTCTTTTTACCAGTGCATTGATAATTCTGTCAAACATGCCGGCGTCGCTCATAATTCCGAAGAATGTGATGGAAAAGATGAACAGGGCCGCCATCTCAGCCGTATCCGCAACACCGGTTTTTACGAATGAGCCCACCTTTTGAATTGAAAAGCCAGCGCAGAGTGCCAGCACCGTTGGCACAACAATAAAAGCTACGGTTGGCGTGGTCTTGGATTTGAGCAATAACACCATGATGATAACGATGATCAGAAATCCCATTAAGGCTAACATTTTCTTCTCCCCTTACTTCTGCCTTTTCTTAAAATACATTACCGTATTTCATCCGCGCTTATATTTCGCTGTCTTTTACCTGACGGATTACATCAATCACGGAACCATCCCGGTATGTCACAATCCCGACAACTTTGTCGAGATATTGGATTGGGTCCGGCTTCCCGACAATTCGCTCCGCCTTCTCCTTGAGTTCCTCAATGGTAAACACCGGGAGACCGGCTTTTTTGAAACGTTCCAGCAGCTGCACACGGTTCGGATTGACTGCAATTCCCTGGTCGGTTACCAGAACGTCTACGGTTTTTCCGGGCGTAACCACGGTATTGACCCTGTCGACAACCGTCGGGATGCGGCCGCGGGTTAAAGGAGCCACAATAATCGAGACGCTGGCACCGTAAGCGGTATCCTGATGACCGCCGATTGCGCCGCGAATCACGCCGTCGGAACCGGTGAGTACATTGACGTTGAAATCCGTGTCGATTTCCAAAGCCGAAAGCACAACAACATCAAGCTGATTGACCGCCGTGCCTTCATTACTGGGGCTTGCATAATAAGAAGCCGAAATCTGCTGATGAAAACGGTTATCTTTCAGGGACTGCGCAGCTTTCTGATCAAAGGACTGCACGTCCAATATTTTTTTCACAAGTCCTTCGTTGTACAAATCCACAATAGAGCCCGTAATACCGCCGAGCGCAAAGCTCGCGGTAATTCCCTTTGCAATCATTTTTTCACGAAGAAAACGCGCTGTTGCGAGGGAAGCTCCGCCCGAACCCATCTGCATGGAGAAGCCGTTGTTAAAGCGCCCGCTCGCTTCTACCACTCTGGCCGCCATTTCGGCAATGAGCAGTTCTTTCGGGTTTTTCGTAAACCGGGTGGCGCCGCTCATAATCCCCGCCGGGTCACCAATCTTGTCCACTTTTACAATATAATCCACATCAGATTCCGGGATGCCGAACGGCGCATTCGGGTAGGGAACAATATCATCCGTTAAAATAATGACCTTTTTGGCATATTGCGCATCCAGTTTCGCATACCCCATGGAGCCGCAGCTGATGCCGTCATTATCATCACGGGAATAGCCGTTCGCATTTCCGTACGGGTCGCAGGAAGGTGCGCCGAGAAATGCGACGTCGATGTTGAGTTCTCCGGTCTCCACCGCATATGCCCTGCCGCCGTGACTGCGAAATACGACGGGTATCTCCATGAGTCCGTATGAAACAGCATCGGCAAGCCTGCCGCGCAGACCGCTTGTTTCAATCCGGCGGATTACCCCGCTTTTAATATGGCCAATCAGCGGCTCATGAATGGCGGCAAGAGAACTGGCCGCCAAAGTCAAGTCCTTGAATCCCATTTCGGCCAACTTATCAAGCACCATATTGACAATATAGTCGCCGTTGCGAAAATGATGGTGAAAAGAAATCGTCATACCGTCTTTCAGTCCGGATAAACGGATGGCTTCTTCCAGACTGCCGACGATTTTGTTTTCAACTTTTTCACGCTGTTCCAGCGTTTTCGGGTCCTTGACAATGCGGCTTACATCAAATGCAGTGTGGACATCGCCAATTTCTTCAATATGCGGAATGCTCTTAACATCAATGCTCATCTTTTTCCTCCTGTTTCAGCGCGCCCACTGCGCGGGCCAGGTCAAGTGTGCGCTGCGCGCGCGCCACGACCGGTTTATCAATCATTTTGCCATTGAGCGCGATAACGCCCGAGCCTTTTTTGTGAGCTTCTTCGATCGCGCCCATAATTGCCAGAGATTTGTCGATTTCTTTGCTCGTAGGAGTATAAATCTCATGCACCGGTTTAATCTGTTTGGGATTGATGACCGATTTCCCGTCGAAACCAAGCTGCTTGATGAGTTTGACCTCATCGCGGAACCCTTCTTCATTGTTCACGTCGGAATAAACCGTATCAATCGCATCAATGCCCGCCGCTCTTGCCGCAAGCAGAACCATGCTTCTGCCGAAAAGGAGCTCAATTCCCCCGGGACTGCGGTTCGTTTTCAGATCCGTCACATAGTCCTCGGCGCCAAGTGCAATGCCAATCAGCCGTTTGCTGGCAGTGGCAATCTGCACGGCGTTCAAAACCCCTTTGGCGCTTTCCACGGCGGCCATCATACGGGTTGAGCCGACTTCAATGCCGTTCTCTTTTTCGATTCTGGCAATTTGCTGTTCGCACTCAACAATGTCCTGGGCGGTTTCTGTTTTCGGCAGCCGGATAATGACTTTCTGTGTGCGCACCATCGCTTCCAGGTCATCAATTCCTGTTTTGGTGTTCAGCGCATTGACACGTACAATCAACTCCTTGTCGCCGTAATCCAGGTTGTTCAGCGCCTCATAGACAAGAAACCGCGCACTGTCTTTTTCCGAGACAGAAACCGAGTCTTCCAGGTCAAACATAATACAGTCGCTGCCGTATATGTATGCGTCACGTACCATCCCCGGATTGTTGCCCGGCACATAGAGCATTGTTCTTCTGAGCTGTTTCATTCCTTTTTGCCTCCCCAGACATAATCTTCATTGCCGCAGGCCCGGTATGCCGCTGTTTCCACTCTCGCACGGATGACGCAGTCCAGCGCACCCTTGTCCACCGCCGTTACAGTGACATTCTCCAGGCCAAGGTTCGTAAGCGTTTCGCGGATCACATCTTTAATCCTCCGGCCGTACTGCTCCTCTACCGGACTGTCCAAAAGAATGTTAATGCCCTTTTCCCCTTTCTCCATTAAGGTCACCATGATATCGCTGGATTCCATTGTTCCCGCAATCCCTATTTTCTGAATTTTCATAACTTCACCTCATACAAATTTTCCCATTTTATGTTATTTGAACCTCCGTTTTCCGGGGGGAAAGGCCGCATTTTTCTATTTTTGCGTACAAAAAACAGACGGTGCGCTTTTGCCTTTTTGGAACAGGGAATGGCACTCGGCAAAGAGCCTCAACCGTCTGTTTCACAAACGCTTCCGAATCTTACCGGCGTACCGGCAAATTGTTCATCTTTTTAACCAAGTCATCGCAGACAAGCGGTTTAAAAATGTAGTCATCAATAATCTCTTTCTGCTTGCTTTCAATCACTTCTTCCGTAACAAGCCCCGCCATGATGAGAATCCGCATTTGTGGGTTGATTTCCTTGGCCGAAAACGCCAACTGCGTGCCAAGCATCTCCGGCATGGAGTAGTCCGTCACAAGTATATCGTAGGAATGGGTTTTCAGGTCGTTCAGCGCTTCTTTCGGACTGCTGAAGCAAGTCACTGCAAGGCCGTATCTTGCTAGGCCCTTTTGCAGCATATGTAAAATCCTTTTGTTGTTGTCAACAACTAGGATAGACTGAAAGTGATTCTGCCCAAAGACCTGCGGCATTTGCGGCTTTGCCGACTGACTGCCGCAAAGGGGCAGATAGAAAGTAAAAACTGTGCCTTTCCCCAATTTGCTGGATACCGTAATTTTTCCGTTGTGACTTTCAATGATGTTTTGGGCAATGGAAAGGCCGAGCCCTGTACCTTCCCCCGCTTTTTTTGTAGTAAAAAACGGGTCAAAAATGCGGGAAAGAACGCTTGGGTCAATGCCGCAGCCTGTGTCCTGTAAAACCAGTCTGGCGTAGCGGCCAATACTTTTTTCCGGCCAGCCGGCTGCGGGGACGTCCTTGTTCTCAACTATTTCGCCTGAAATGTTCAATGTTCCGCCTGCTTTTCCCATGGCATGAAATGCATTGGTACACAGGTTCAGCATGACTTGGTCAATTTGCGTTTCGTTTCCCATGACAAAACAGTTTTGCAAACGGATGTCCTGTACAATGCCAACATTGGCAGGCTTCGCCGAGTCAGCAATTTTGATTGCCCGCAAGATGGCGGACTGTATATTAAAACGACTGAATACCGTCTCGACATTTTTGCGGCTCAGCCCGGAAATTTGCTGGATAATTTCCTTTGCCCGTACGGATGAAGCATAAATTTCTTTCATATCTTCATAGGCATCATTGTCTTTCGGCACCGACTGAAGCAGCATGCCGGAATACCCCATGATGGGCGTCAGCAGATTGTTAAACTCATGGGCGATGCCGCTGGTCAGCGTTCCAATGGTCTGAAGTCTTTGATAATGGGAGATCTGTTCTTCGCTTTTATGCAGTTCCTTCAGCCTGCCGTTTAATTTTTTTAAATACAGATTCTCTCTTCTGTATTTTTCGCGGTTCCGGCCAACATCGACAAAAGCAATCAAAAGTCCGCCGATGCCGAGGACCATTACGAAACAGATTACAATCATTTTTACGGTTCCAACCAGGAGCGGTTTCGCAATCTCATCGTAATCTATTACCGTGCTGACGATTAAAAAATCGTTGGCGAGTCTTGCAGGCATATAGGCCGCAATTTTTTTGACCTTTTTCGGTACATTGTCGGCCCACCAATACGAATAGTAAATTTCCACATCGCTTTTTCCTTCTTTCTGGTGCTCAATCAATGCCTCCAAATCCGTAAAATCATAGTTCGGGTACTGCTTCTTTCGGTCAAGAATCACATCTTCCCCAATCTGTTCCTGAACAGGATGCATGATGATGATTCCGGTTGAGGTTTTTATCATGACATAGCCTTTTTTGCCCATCTTGATAAACGACGCTATTTTCGTATACATGGTCTTAACATTTAAAACCATCATAAGATGATTGCCCGAAAATGGCGGTATGGAAACAGCAACATAATAATTGCCGCTTTTATCTTTCAAAATATCCGTGGACTCTTTGCCCGGCTCTGCGGTGCCTTTCTTCTCAATGGTGTAGAGGAAAGTGCTGCTTGTGCCTGCAAGGAAACTTCCCTGCGCATTCAGCAGATACAGGTCGGACACCTCCGCTTTCTGAACACCCGCAAACTGCCGGAACATCCGGCACAACTCCGCATTTCCTCCACCCGAAGAAAAAGTTTTCACGGCCTTCGTAAATTCGTCGGATTTCGCAATCGCTTTTAAATCAAGCGCATATCCCTGCACATAATTTTCAATGCCCGACGCCACGGATTTGGAGACCGTCATCAACTGTTCTTTTTCCTGATGAAAAATCTCCTTCTGGCTTTGGAAATACGCGCCCCACAGCAGGGCTCCGGTAATAACGACCAAAATAATTCCGCCGAATCCAATGCGAATTGACCTTCCCGTCAGTTTTTTTTGTTTAAGTTTCACGATAATCGCCCCATTATATTTGCCATTTTCTATTTATAATACCATGCTGTAACGGCAAATTGTTGACTTTTGGGGTCAAACCCGCTATAGTTTTAGTGTAAGCTTCAATTCTGAAACAGGCATAAAAATTTGTGAAAGTGTTTTAAGACTTTTTATTAAAATTATTCTATAATTCGGAGTTGTCTTGCGTGATTTTGGCGATATGCACCATAGAATGACACAGGATTTATTTTAATTAACGGATGTGATATGCTTTGCTGACAGAAAAAGTGCTGATTGTAGATGACGATCCTGCGGTTCAAAAGGTCCTTAAAAAGGTACTTGCCAGCAATGGTTTGGAACCTTCCATCGCTTCCAGCGGAGAAGAGGCCCTGGGATTACTGAAAAACGGTAATTTTGACCTGATGATTCTGGATATCATGTTAAAAGGAATAGACGGTTTCGATGTGCTGCAGACCGTCCGAAACTCGGGAAGCGACCTGCCGGTTATGATTCTAAGCGGGCGAAGCGAGGATTACGACACGCTTTATGGTTTGTCAATCGGCGGGGACGATTATGTAACCAAGCCGTTTAATCCGGTGCTGCTCGGTGCAAAAGCCAAAGCCTTGATTCGCCGAAGCAGAAAAAGCGGCATGAATCGGCAGGAGCAGATTTCAGCAGGTCCCTTTCAGTACAATCCGTTTACCATGAAGCTTTACAAAAGCGGGAAGGAAATTCCTCTCTCTGCAAAAGAGAATATGATGATGCAGCTGTTTCTGCATCACATTGATCAGGTCTTTTCCAAAGAGCAATTATATGAACAGGTGTGGGGCGACAGCATAACCGACGAAAACGCCGTCATGGTTTATATCAGTCACCTGCGAAACAAGATTGAAGACAACCCCAAGAATCCAATTTTTATTAAGACGGTTTGGGGACTTGGTTATAAATTTACCGTAGGATCGCAAGTGTAAAGCCTTTTTTCGCCGCCTTCCGGATGACCGTGCGGAACCCGGGTAAGCGGTTCCGGACTGCAATAGTCAACCCACCCCCGGCACAGCCGGGGGTTTTTTCATATGCGGGCAATACCCTGTTTTACTGGCTGCGCCTCAAGGCGCTGATACGGTCTGCCACTTGCGAAGAGTCTGTTACTTGCTACCCGTGAACGGGTCTGTGTACTCCTTGAGCGTCATTTAATCCTCAATTTTATCTTCCACCAACTGATTCTTGATGTACACGGCTATCGCTTTGTCATTCTTTCCCGCAGTATCTACAAATAACCTCTGCACCAGAATGTTCGATTCCCATATTTGTACTTCAGATTCGCATGCCGCTCAAAAATCAGCAAAGTGCTTTTTTCCTTTGAGAAA
>JAEZFF010000115.1 GCA_023417635.1 Bacillota bacterium
CCGCGTTTTTTATTTCCGGTGACGTGAACTTTCCGTCCAAGGTTTTCTTTCAGGGCAAGTTCCGTTTCCTCGTAATATTGTATTTTACGCGTCTGTTTTTTTGCTTTTGACTCGGTGCCCGCTTTCTGGGCCATTTTTTCGAGGTCGCGTACAGAAGCGCCTTCTTCTGCTGCCATTGCTGCTTCCCCCATGGCCTTTTCGCTGGAAAAGCTCAACAGTGTGCGCGCATGTCCCGCAGAAATACTACCGCTTTCCACCATCTTCTGAAATTTTTCCGGCAAATTCAGCAGACGAAGCGCATTTGCAACAGCCGGACGAGATTTTCCGACAATTCCTGCTACATCATCCTGCGTCATCCCGTACGCATCCATCAAAGAGCGATAGCCCTGGGCTTCATCCAACGGATTCAAATCCTCACGCTGCAGGTTTTCTATCAGCGCAAGTTCCATCACTTGTTCGTCCGTAAGGTCTCTCACTACAGCCGGGACTTCATCCAGCCCTGCCATGCGCGCGGCACGCCATCTGCGCTCACCGGCAACAATCTGATACCCTCCGCTCATCTGCGGACGCACCAAAAGCGGCTGCAGCACTCCGTGTTTCGAGATGGAATCAGCCAATTCGCTCAGTGCCTGCTCATTAAAGGAGCGGCGCGGCTGTGCTCGGTTTGGCTCCAACTCCGAAGTTTTCAGTAAAACAGCAGTGCGTTCGCCTTCCGTATCGTTTTCAGCAAAAATAGCATCTAATCCCTTACCAAGTCCGCCCTTTTTAGCCATGCCTATCCCTTCCTTCCGTTCCGTCTCAGCAGCTCCAGCGCAAGCTGCTCATAAGCCTGCGCTCCATGTGACGATTTATCATAGTACTGAATTGGTTTTCCAAAGCTCGGTGCTTCCGAAAGCCGCACCGTGCGCGGTATGGTCGTACCAAATACTTTGCGCGGAAAACACCGTTTTACTTCCTCCACAACCTGCTGTGTAAGGTTCAGCCTGCCGTCAAACATGGTAAGGAGCACGCCCTCCATGGTAAGCCGCTCATTGTACTGACGCTTTACTCTGCGTACGGAATTCATCAGCTGGGAAAGGCCCTCCAGTGCGTAATATTCGCACTGAATTGGTACCAGCAGCGTATCCGCAGCCGTTAGTGCATTTGTCGTAATCAGCCCAAGCGATGGCGGACAGTCGATAAAGATAAACCCGTAGTTTGCTGAAATTGGGGCAAGCGCCGTGCGAAGCCGTGACTCACGCTGCGGCATATCAACAAGCTCGATTTCCGCGCCGGCAAGGTCCATGCTGGATGGCAGGAGGTCAAGATTCTTGAATTCTGTGTGCAGAATCACATCATTTGCGTTTGCTTTGCCAATCAGTACTTCATATGCAGTGTTTTTCAGCTTCCGGCGGTCAACGCCAACACCGCTTGAAGAGTTTCCCTGCGGGTCAATGTCAACGAGAAGCGTTTTATAGCCGCGCATACCGATTGCGGCAGAAAGGTTTACGGCCGTTGTAGTCTTCCCAACGCCGCCTTTTTGGTTTGTAATTGCAATAATTTTTCCCAATATAGCATCCCCTTTCTGCCCTGCGGCTTTCTTCTTATTATTCCTCATTATAGCACATCATTTCTTTAAGATAAAGAGTATTTGCCATGTTTCATGTGAAACAATCGCTGCTTTTGTCAATTCCCTGTTTCATGTGAAACATTGTGCCGAAAACGAGGTTCTCCCACAGCCGCCTTGTTTTTTGTTTTAAACCGCTGCAAGTATTTTGTGCTATTTTTCTCACTGCCTTTATTGTTTTAACGGTAATATTAAAAAGGATGTAAAGGCTGCACGTTGTTTATCCGCCAACGCAGCATCGTTTTTAGATCGGCATATTTAATTTGTATTTCAGCACACGCGCTTTCAACCATTTCTTTTTATCTGGGTTTTCAAACCACAACAAAGCAGGCCGGACTGTTATGTCCGGCCTGCTTTGCGGGAAATGATATAGGGAAATAGGAGTAAAACTTGTAATCATAATTCAGGCGGGTTTTTGGCCACCCGCAGCAGCCTGTACTTTTGGAATGCGAACCACACATTCATAGTACTCATCGGTTTCGCTTTTTAATGCCTGTGCCTTGATTCCACTCTGCTGCATTGTTTTCACCGCATGCGAAATGGTGTTCAAAAATATTCGCACATCTTTCACAATAAACTGCTTGTGCTGCTTCATTCCGTTTTGACCGGAGAGAAGCTGCATTACATATTCGTCCGTTTGACGAACGTTGTAATGCCTTTCTACTACAACGGAAAGCGCCTGCTTCCGCAAATCTTTTTCTTCAATTCGCAGCAGTGCACGCGCATGGCGTTCCGTCAGTCCAGCTTTCACAATCAGGCTGCGCTCTTCTTCACTCAGCCGCAGCAGGCGGAGTTTGTTTGCAACGGAAGATTGACTTCTTCCAAGGCGGTAAGCGGCTTCTTCCTGTGTAACATGCCAGCTTTCAATCAGCCTTCGGATTCCTTCCGCCTCTTCAAAAATTCCGAGGTCCTGCCTCTGTAGGTTTTCCGTCATGGCCAATATGGCGCTGGTGTCTGCCGAACAGTCGTTTACAATGCAGGGAACCGATGTCATACCGGCGATGCGGCAGGCACGAAGACGGCGCTCGCCGGCTATCAGTTCATAGCCTGCGGCTGTGTGCCGAACAACTAAAGGCTGTATCAGCCCGCTGGCAGAAATGCTCTGGGCAAGATTTTTCAACTCCTGCTCGTCGAAGGACTGCCTTGGCTGTGCTGGATTCGGTACAATCTGGTCAATGTCAATTTCAACAACACGGTTTTTCTCACCAAAATGCACGATTCATCGCCTCCTGAGCTTGTCCTTTATGCCTTTCAGCATACCACGCTCAGGGGACATATTTTGTTGTATTATAGGCCCTGAAAAATAAATTTCAATTTAGTTTTCAACCAATAAGTCGAAAAATGTTGAAACTTTGGCGGCTAAAAGTGGAAAAGTCAGAGCTTCGCTCAATTTTTAAAAATGCTCCGTGCTGGCTATGCCACAAAAAGCTGCCAAACCTTTTACCATTTAAAGTGCAAAAGGTTTCGGCAGCTTATTAAGTTCCTTTATTGAATTATCAATGGCTGCTTTGAAATTTTGGAGCCGTGGCGAGGGTACACCGCGGGCAGGGGCGCATTTCTGCGAATGAAGAAAAGCGTCCGCCCATCGCCAGCGGGAAGCGCATACTTTTTTGTGTCAATCCATTCACAGCCAAGAAGCGACACAGCTTTTTTTGCACTTTCCATTTCTTTTTCCGCATCGGGGCCTTTCATCGCCGCAAAAACACCGCCGTTTTTCAAAAATGGCAGGCAGTACTCACACAAAACTGGCATGGAAGCCACCGCACGCGCAAAAGCAAACCCAAACTGTGTGCGGTATTCCTTTTGCCGTGCCGCTTCCTCCGCGCGCGCATGAACAAGCTCCGCCTTCAGGTCAAGGGCTTTCAGCAGCTCATTCAAAAAGACAAGGCGCTTATTCAGGCCATCCATAAGCGTCAAATCCAAATCCGGGCGCAGAATTTTCAGCGGAATGCCGGGAAAGCCTGCGCCAGTGCCAATGTCTATCACTTTTTCGCCCTGAGGAATCTTGGCAGCTTTCAAAATCAAGATACTGTCTAGGAAATGTTTTGCGGCAATCCCTTCGGGGTCAGTTACAGCCGTCAGGTTCACTTTTTTGTTCCATTCCACAAGCAGATTTGCATAGAGTCGGAACTGCTCTTCCTGCTGCGGCGTAATTTTCATCTCATACTGGGCAGCATAGGAAACAAGCAGCGAGGCAGCGTCATTCATGTTTTTTTCTTCCTTTCTCCAGCCAAATCAGCAGAACGGAAATGTCCGCCGGGCTTACGCCATAAATTCGGGAAGCCTGCCCCACACTTGCCGGGCGGACTTTATTCAGCCGCTCCTGTGCCTCTGTGCGCAGGCCGGTCATCTTCGTGTAATCAATCTCCTGCGGCAAGCGATGATTTTCCAGGCGGCGGGTTTCTTCAATCTGCGCTTTCTGGCGCTTAATGTATCCCTCGTACTTCAGCTCAATTTCCACATTTTCAAAAATGGCAGGCGGAAAATCGGGGCGTTCCTTGTCAATCGGCGCTAGAATCTCATAGTTCAGCTGCGGGCGGCGAATCAGTTCCGCAAGGCGCACACCGGAAGTTACAGCCGATGTTCCATGTGAAACAAGGATGTTGTTTAATTCGTCAGAAGGCGGCAAAGTTGTCTTCTGTGCGCGTTCCAATTCCTGTTTTTTCTGCTCTTCTTTCTTTTGAAAACGCTGCCAGCGGTCATCGGAAATCAAACCGATTTTCCGCCCGATGGGGGTTAAGCGTTCATCGGCGTTATCCTGCCGAAGCACGAGGCGGTATTCGCTGCGCGACGTCATCATGCGGTAAGGTTCATCTGCGCCTTTTGTAATCAGGTCATCCACAAGCGTACCAATGTAACTTCCCGCACGGTCAAGGATCATCGGCTCACGGCCCTGAATTTTCAGCGCGGCGTTAATTCCCGCTACAATTCCCTGCGCGGCGGCTTCTTCATAACCGGAACTGCCATTAAACTGCCCCGCACCGTAAAGGCCGGGGAATTCTTTAAATTCCAGCGCGGCATTCAGCTGCAGCGGGTCAATGCAGTCGTACTCTATGGCGTAAGATGTGCGCATCATTTCAACGTGTTCCAGTCCGGGAATGGTGTGGTAAAACTGAAGCTGCACTTCTTCGGGCAATGAAGTACTCATACCCTGCAGGTACATTTCCTCCGTATCGAGTCCGCACGGCTCAATAAAAAGCTGGTGGCGTTTTTTGTCTGCAAAACGAACGATTTTTGTTTCGATGCTGGGGCAATAGCGTGGGCCGATTCCTGTGATTCCACCCGTGTAGAGCTGGGAACGGTGCAAATTTTCCAATATGATTTTCTTGGTGCGCTCGTTTGTCCAGGAAATGAAGCAATCCACGCGGTTTTTCCCCGGCGTAAGCGTATCATATGAGAATGGAATGACCGGGTTGTCACCGTGCTGCACTTCCAGACCGCTGAAATCAATGCTGGAACGCAAAACCCGTGCAGGCGTTCCGGTTTTGAAACGTCGCATCTGGATTCCAAGTTTTTCCAGTGAAGCAGAAAGAAAGGCCGCAGGGAACATTCCGTCCGGTCCGCTCTCATAGGAAACCTCACCCACAAAGACTTTTCCTGCAAGGTATGTGCCTGTGGCGAAAATAACGGCTTTTGTCTTATACTGTGCGCCAAGGCGAGTTGTAAGGAGCCAGAAGCCATCTTTTCCGCGTTCCACACCAACAACTTCAGCCTGTCTGACCAGCAGCCCAGGCTGAAGCTCCAGTTTATGTTTCATGATTTTGCTGTATTCCCGGCGGTCAATCTGCGCGCGCAGCGAATGAACAGCAGGGCCTTTCCCGCGGTTCAGCATACGGCTCTGTAAAAAACACTCGTCGGTCGTGCGGCCCATCTCGCCGCCTAAAGCATCAATCTCGCGCACGAGGTGGCCTTTCGCCGTTCCCCCAATGGATGGATTGCACGGGCAGTTGCCGATGGCATCCAGATTGATGGTGAAGACGACCGTTTTGCAGCCAAGGCGCGCAGCGGCAAGGCCTGCTTCTATCCCGGCGTGGCCTGCCCCAATTACCGCCACATCTATTTTCCCTGCATCGTATGTCATTCTTTTCTCCTTTTCCCGCGGCTTCTTGAAAGAGGCCTGGCGAGAACTTTACATTTCACAGTCCGGGCTTCTTCTGCTTCACTCAATCATATAGACCCTTTTCCTCTACTTCCCTGCCTGAGATATTTTGAAAAAGCAACCCCTGTATGACAAACGTCGCGCAGTATTTTGGCCGCCCGCACAAAAAAGCCCAGTAAGAAAAATAAGCCTTCTTATCGCAGAATTGTCAATTCAGAAAAACGTTGGTTCTTTTCGCAAAGCCTTTGCTTCTAAGCAAAGGCTTTTTACTTGCCGACGCAAAAGTGATGGAACACGGAGTCCACAACGGTTTCTGTCGCACGTTCGCCGGTCAGTTCCAAAAGCGCAGAAATTGCCTCGTCTACCGAAATGGTGATGGCGTCAAACGTCATGCCGCTTTGAA
>JAEZFF010000060.1 GCA_023417635.1 Bacillota bacterium
GCCCACATACGCACATCGCCGCGCTGAAGTGCCGTGCTTTTCCGGCGGAGCATCATAGCGGAGTGGTAAAAATTCCAAAGGCCAGTGTCCCAGGTGGATTGGTCCCAGTTAAAAGTACGGCGGCTGTCTGGGTCGCCTTTGCCTTCCATGCCGATTTCGCTTCCATAATAAGTACATGGAATGCCCACATAGCTGAAAAGGAATAAAACCGCAAGCTTCATGCGGCGCTTGTCACTGCCGCACCAGGTGAGGAAGCGCATAGTGTCATGGCTGTCGAGCAGATTCAGCATGGAAAAGTTCGCCTGTGCGGAATTCCACATCAGGCAGCAGGAAAGGTCGGCGGAAAACAGCTCGGCATTCAGCTCCTGCGTTGCAAAATAGCGGATGCACGCCTTTGTTACCGGGTAATTCATAACGCCGTCGAACTGGTCGCCTTCCAGCCATGGGCGGGCATCGTGCCAGTTTTCACCGATGATGACAGCCTCCGGGTTTACAGCCTTCACCGCTTTGCGGAAGGAGCGCCAGAACTCGTGGTCAACTTCGTCGGAGACGTCAAGCCGCCAGCCGTCTATGCCGGTGGTGCGCATCCAGCCGGTTACGGTGTCAAGCAAATATTTTTTCATGCCGGGGTTTGAGGTGTTCAGTTTCGGCATATAGCCACAGGCGGAAAAGGTACGGTACTGGGCTTTTTTGCCGCCATCCGGGTACTGCAGAAAATGAAACCATTCGGCATACTTTGACTTAGAGCCGTTTTTCATTACATCCTGAAACGGCGCAAAATCCTCCCCACAATGGTTAAATACGCCGTCGAGCACCACACGGATTCCCCGCTTATGCGCCTCTGAAACAAGGCGGCATAAAGTTTCTGTGTCACCAAATGCAGGGTCAACTTTTCGGTAATCGGCTGTGTCGTATTTATGATTGCTGCGTGACTCGAAAATTGGGGTCAGGTACAGGCCGTTAATTCCAAGCCCCTGCAGATAGTCCAGTCTGCTGATGATTCCCTGCAGGTCGCCGCCGTAGAAACTGTTCGACGTTGGAAGCTCGTTCCATGCCGAAAGCTTTTCAGGGTCGTTGGACCGGTCGCCGTTGCAGAAGCGCTCGACAAAGATCTGGTAGAAAACCGCTTCATGTATCCAGTCCGGCACATGGTGAACATCAATAGGATTGATGAACGGATACTGGAAATAGTGCAGGTAGGCATACTGGTCGTCAAATGTTTTGGATACGCCCGATTCCGAGTAAACGAGCGTCTGCTTTCCGTCGGAAATCAGGAAGTAGTAGCCAAGGCGCGGGTCGTCCGTAGTAAAATTATACTGGTAATAGTCAAAATAGCGGTCTGTGGCAACCTTTTCCATCGGGTATGCTTTTTTCTCTGACCAGACGTGCTTTCGCGCAATCACGACGGAAACGGCGGTGCAGTCATTTTTCGCTGTTCGCAGGCGAAGATGCAGTTCGCAGCTGCTGTAAGCATAAGCGTAGTTACTTTTTTCAATATGGCAAAGACCCTGAAAATTCACAATGATCCTCCTAAATCCCGCTGGAGCTAAGATTCGACTTTAACAAGCGAGTTCCATTCATCCTGCGCCTTTTTTGCGCCTTGCGCGGGTGTTATTTTACCGTCGAACACAGCAGTGCATATATCGTTCGAAATTGTCCAGAAATAGCTGATCCGTTTTGAACTCGGCATTGGATTGGAGTTACCGAAGGCTTTAATGATGGCTTGAAGCACTTCATCATTGGCAAGGCCCTTTAGGGAAGCTGCGTCTTTGCGCGCTGTGATTTTGGAGGCTTTTGTGTAAAGCAGTTCTGCACTTTCCGGGGATATAAGGGATTCCGCAAAAAGCTGCGCTGCTTTCGGGTATTTTGTGTAGGCCGAAACGTGGGCGTTCTGGATGAAGGCGAAAGATTTCTGCTGGTGGCCGTCAAGAGTCGGCAGCGGAACAGCACCGAGGTCTACGCCGGCTTTGCGGAAGGTCTGAACATCCCACGGGCCACTCATGATATATGCGGTGTTGCCGTTTTCAAACTGAGTGTCAAGAAAATCGGTGTTGCCAAGGTCACCAGAAGAAATCGGAATAATTTTGTGGTATTTCTGAAGGACTTCAAGGCCTTTCTCAAAAGCTGGAGTGTCGAAGCCCGGATGGTCGCTGTCCGTCCCGTCTTTGCCGAAAAGCTGGAAGCCGTAAGTGCTCAGCATGGTGTACATTGGAGAACCGGTCGATTCAAACAGGTAGTAGAATTTATTTTTCTTCGGATTGTTGTAGGCTTTTGCTTCTTTTGCAAGCTGTTCGAAAGTGGTAATTGGTGTTTTTACCAGCTTTTTGTTGTAAAACAGTACATAGGTTTCCACAGAAACCGGAACCCCGTAGCATTTACCGCCGCTTGTAACTGTTTTCATGCAGATGGGTAAAACTTCGTCGTTCAGCTTCTTTATTATGGACGGATCCAGAGGAAGAAAGTAGCCGGACTTAATACACTCGGCTGTTTTGTCATGTGGGCAGATGAATACATCCGGCCCTTTGCCGGAGGGACCTTCCAGCGCAATCTTCTGTGTGTCATAAAGGCCGCCTTCCTCAACGGTTACCTTTACGCCGTATTTTTTCTCGAAGTTTGCGGCCGCAGCTTTTGCAAACGCGGTGTCTGCGGTGCCGCCGGTGCGAAATTTCAGTGTGGCACCGGCCTCAGGCTTCAGTTCGGCGGCAGAAGCAGCTCCGCTTTGTGCGGCGGAAGGAGTTCCGCCTTCCGCTGGCAGAGCTTTTTTGCATCCTGCAAATGGTACGGCAAGAAGTGCGCATAAAAGAAACGCTGTGATTTTCTTACAGTTCATATGGTTTCTCCTCCTAATAAAAATTTGTTTTCAGCCTTTGTTCGCGCCCGAAGCGATACCCTGCACCAGGTACTTCTGGAAGATGAGGAACAGAATCGTGATTGGCACAGCAATCAGGATAGCGCCGGCGGCAAACATGGTGAAATTGGAATTCTCTTTTCCGGAAATCATGCTGTAGAGGCCGACGGCAATCGTGATGTGCTTGTCATCGGAAAGCAGCATATTTGGCAGTATGTAGTCCATCCACGGCGCCATAAACTGGGAAACGGCACAGTAAGTGATGATCGGCTTGGAAAGCGGGAGAATAATGTGGAAGAACGTGGAAAAGTATCCGCAGCCGTCAATATAGGCCGCTTCATCAATCTCTCTCGGAATACCGTCGAGGTATCCTTTTACCAGCCACACATTGTACGGAATGGCGCCCGCCACATAGATGATGACGAGGGCGATAGGCTGGTCCAGCAGGCCAAAATTCAGAAACAGCGTGTAGAAAGCCGTCATGGAAAGGAAAGTCGGGAACATGGAAAGCAGCAGAATCGTCATAAGGCTCATTTTGCGTCCCTTGAATTTAAAGCGGGAGAAAATCCATGCCGTTATCATGACTAGCAGCACCGACACTACAGAAGTCACAATAGCAATTTCGAACGAGTTCATGAACCAGCTTGCATAATTGGTGTCGCGGAAAAGGCGGGTGTAATTATCCAGCGTAAGCGCTTTCGGGATAAATGTAGAAGAAGCGAGGCCGTTGCCTTTGTTGAACGAAGAAAGGACAATCCAGCAGATTGGAATTAGGACCAGAAGCGACACAACGATAAGTTCCAGATGCACCCAGAAAGAAGTTATTTTTTTGCTCATAGCGGCCTTCACATCTCCTTAAATGAAGTTGTTCTCTTAAAGTTCCAGTATGACACAATGCCGATGAAGATGAAGATTAATAGGCTCATAATGGCCGCCATGCTGTACATCTTCTGGTTCAGAGTCAGTTTGTAGATCCACGAGATGAGAATATCGGTGTCGCCGGCAAACTGGTACGAAGAATCGGCTGGGCCACCGCCTGTGAGGAAGTAGATGGAACCAAAAGAGTTGAAATTAAACGCCAGACTCATCACAATCAGCGGTGCGGTTGCCTTCATCAGCAGCGGCAGTTTGATGTTGAAGAAAATCTGGACCGCGCTGGCCCCGTCTATGCGCGCCGCCTCATAAAGGCTTGCATCCTGGTTTGAAAGCACACCTTCCAGCATAAGCATGAAAGAAGGGAAACCAAGCCAGAGGTTCACAAGCAAAATGGATACTTTCGCTAGAGTCGGGTCAGTAAGGAACGGAATGCGGGAAGAGGTCAGCCCGCAATCAAGCAGGAACTGATTCAGCGGCCCAAACTGGCCGTTCAGCAGGTTGCGGAACATCAAAAGTGAAATCATGGCAGGAATTGCCCACGGAAGAATGAAAATAGAGCGGTAGAACGAACGGTGTTTCACGCATTTGCTGTTAAGAATCAGTGCTTGGAACAGGCCAAGGAAATACGAAGAAAAAGTAGCAACGACAGCCCAGACAACCGTCCAGAGCAATACGGAAAGGAAGGTCTGTGTCCAGATCGGCACATTAATTATTTTAGCAAAATTCTGAAAGCCGACCCAGTTTACAAGGCTTGCCGGCGGAAGATGATTGATGTCGTAGTTTGTAAACGCCGTTAAGACCGAGAAAATAATTGGCATAACGACGATGAAAAGCATGATGATGGCGACCGGTGCAAGAACCAGGTAGGGGAACATTGATTTGTAAAGGCCTTTGCCATATTCTTTCGAGGTCGTAAATGTGCCGCTCTCGTCGATGGCCTTTCCGGTATGGAAAGCATCGGTGACGTTCCACACATATATGGCAAGGAAAATCAGAAAGCCTATCAGCGCAATAATGCCGTTGATGAGCAGCATAGTGGAATGGTCGCCATGCACGCCCGGAACCGTGCCAAGAGTGAAAAGCCCCCACAAACCTTTTGTAAAGAAACCGCCGTGCAGCCGAATCTGAAAGTCGGTGATGTCACCGGCAAAATAGTTTGCCCAGTAGCCGGACTGGAACTCAATGCCGAAAAACAGCACCTGCGCTAGAAAGAAAAGGAATCCCTTGGTACGCTGTCGACCAATAAAGAACTGGCCGCTCCCCCACAACAAACAGGAAAGGACCGTTGAGCCTACCCTTTTTTTCACGATGAAAACCTCCCACAAAAGAACAGGCCGTTTCAGCTAACACGGCACCATCCCTAAAAAATGTTGAAAAGCTGATGCAAAGTAATTCATATTGCATAACTTCAAAAACTCTGTTACAATAGCGGTGTGATGGCGAAAGGAAGCGAATACAGACTATGGCAAAAGGCAAAGTAACTCTGCGCGACATTGCAGACGTCTGCGGCGTTTCCACCGCAACCGTTTCGTATGTGCTAAACCACTCGGAAAAGGAAAAAATCAGCCATGAAACGCGTCTTAAAATTGTGAAGGCTGCGGCTGATTTACATTATACGCCATCGCTCTTCACAAAGAAGCTGGCAAAACGAAAGAGTAACCTTGTCGGAATTATTATCAATTTAAATGAAAACGGAAACTCCGCCGGAAAAAAAATGATGTACTACGACCTTGCCGCTGAACTGAGCAGCCGAATCCGCTCCATTGACTTTGAAACGCTGACCATAACAACGGCCGACCTTTTGAAGGATGCAAAAGTCATCACTTCCCATTGTCTGGATGCCGTATTTATGATTGACGTCGACGGTGAAACCGCGCGGAAAATAACTCACGATTACTATGTACCGATTATTTTTTTGAACTGCGAGATTAACGACCCGCTTTTCTGTAAAATTTACCCCAACTACCAGGCCGTTTTCCGGAAGGCACGGGCAATACTGCAAACCGACACACCGTTTCTTCTGATGGAAGACATCTGCAACTGTGAGCTTCGCTGCCGTATTACGGCCAGTTTTCAGACAAAAGACATCTTTATTCATACACCCGGTTCCAATCTGCAGGCCTTTCTGGAAGCGCACCGTGGAAGAAAGGGGATTGTGCTGGGCGATTTGCTGGGGCTGCAGGCGCTGTATTTGTTTGGAAAAGAGAACCTTGCCGTGCTTTCCAGCCTGGAAGACACGCCTCTGCCGAAAGAAGCAAATATCCTGCATATCCCAAACATCCGAAGGGCGGAAGCGGCAGCAGAAGTGCTGAAAAATATGCTTTACCTTGACTACACCCCAAGCGAGGGGAATCGAATTTTTCTTGACTGTGAACCGTAAGAA
>JAEZFF010000013.1 GCA_023417635.1 Bacillota bacterium
CATATCGCCTCATAAGTGCAAGGTTATTTCGGTTTCTCCGATCTTTTCCCTGCACTTATTTTACCATAAATCTTCCCATATGTCAGCATTCATGCGGCTCTTCAGTCTGTTCAGCAGACATTACTTAGAAAAGGATTCAAGTACAAGAACAAGACACTGGAGTTTTATCAGGTGCTGCCAAGCGAGGGAAACCAGAAAGCTCAGGCTATGTACAACGAAAATATTTTCAGTGTTACGCGGCAGTTGCAGTATTCAAAGGAACATAGCCATCTTGCACTCGATCTCTGTATTTTCTTGAATGGTCTACCCATTATCACGATGGAACTCAAGAATCAGTATACGCTTCAGAACACGATGGATGCCGTAAAACAGTATAAGACCGACAGAGATCCGACAGAGAAAATTTTTAATTTCAAGCGCTGCATTGTTCATTTCGCCGTAGATGATAATGAGGTCATGATGTGCACGGAACTTAAAAAGGATGCGTCATACTTCATGCCATTTAATAAAGGCTATAACGATGGAGCAGGAAATCCGCCGAACGAGAGCGGCATCAAGACGGATTATCTGTGGAAGGATATTTTAACAAAACCGGAACTTTCCAAAATTCTGGAAAACTATGTGCAGGTGATAGCCGACAAGGATGAGGACACAGGGCGGGTAACATATAAGCAGATTTTTCCAAGATACCATCAGCTAAAGGTAGTAACAATGCTTCTTGGACGTGCAGAGCATGAAGGTGCCGGTCACCGTTACCTTGTTCAGCACAGCGCAGGAAGCGGGAAATCAAATTCAATTGCATGGTTGGCACATCAGCTTGTTACGCTTCGTCATGATGGCAAGAGTGTATTTGATACAATTATAGTTGTAACAGATCGTATCAATCTCGATAAACAAATAAAGAATACAATCAGGCAGTTCATGCAGGTATCTTCTACTGTCGGTTGGGCGAAGTCGGCAGCTGATCTGCATACGTTGCTGGACGAGGGCAAAAGTATTGTTATCACGGTTGTACATAAATTTCAATACATTCTAAAAGATATTTCCACAGACTACAAAAGCAGAAACTTTGCAATCATTATTGATGAGGCGCATTCCAGCCAGAATGGCAGCCTTGCTGCTATGATGAATATTGTTATTTCCGGTAATGCCTATGAAGACGATGACACTTTCGAGGATAAGATCAACAGCATTATCGAAGGCAAGAAAATGGCAAAAAACGCTAGCTACTTTGCATTCACTGCAACTCCGAAAAATAAGACTCTCGAAATGTTCGGAGAAATCATTACAGATGAGAATGGGAATCCAATTCTAAACGAGGATGGCACAAAAAAAGCCAAGCCTCATGATGTCTACACGATGAAACAGGCCATCGAAGAGAAATTTATCCTTGATGTTCTGAAATATTACACACCATATCAAAGTTACTATCATCTCATAAAAACTGTTAGTAACGATCCTCTGTTTGATAAGAAGAAAGCAAATAAAGTTCTTCGCTCCTATGTAGAAAGTGATGAGCATGCAATTGAAGCGAAGGCTGGAATCATTGTTGAGCATTTCTACAATAATGTCCGCATGAAAATTAAAGGCCAAGCTCGCGCAATGGTAGTAACAAGTAGCATCATGAGGGCTATTGAATATTACTTTGCAATAAAAAAGGAATTGGAAGAGCGTAAAAGTCAGTATAAAGCGATGATAGCTTTTTCCGGCGAAGTTAAATATAAGGGTGAGTCATATACCGAGGCTAAAATTAACGGTTTCCCAAGTGCAAAGATAGAGAAGACATTCCGTAAAAATCCTTATCGTATCTTGGTTGTTGCGGATAAATTTCAGACTGGGTATGATGAGCCGCTCCTTCAGACAATGTATGTGGATAAAAAACTGTTTGATATCAAAGCCGTGCAGACACTTTCGAGGCTGAATCGCTGCGCTCCATACAAGACGGATACATTTGTCCTGGATTTCATTAATAACCCTATGGACATACAGAAATCTTTCGAGCGTTATTATAAAACCACAATACTTTCCGGAGAAACAGATGCGAACAAACTGAATGACCTGATTGATAACATGGAGCCCATGCAAGTGTATACACAAGAGGATGTAGATACGCTTGTTGAACACTATTTGAATAATGCTGACCGCGATCAGCTTGATCCTACCATTGACAAGTGTGTGGAAATTTTCAAGGGCTTGGAGCTGGATGATCAGATCGAATTTAAGAGCAGTGCTAAGGCTTTTGTCCGAACGTATAATTTTCTCTCGTCAATACTGCCCTATGGTTCTTCTGAATGGGAAAAGTTATCGATTTTCCTAACATTGCTTATTACGAAACTCCCGAAGCCCGGAAAAGATGATGAGGATTATAAGAAGATTATAGAGAGTGTTGATCTCGAAAGCTATCGTGTTGTGGCACAGCAGACGATGTCTATTTCTTTGGCAAATGAAGATTCAGAGGTTAAGCCTATCCCGGTTCAGACGGATGTGGAAATACCAGTACCGGAGATGGATACCCTTACACATATTCTGGAGTCATTCCATGATGTCTGGGGTAACTGCGAATGGACTGATGAAGACAAGATTAGGAAACAGATAAAGGAGATCGCAGAAGAAGTCAAGAAGGACGAACGCTACAAAAATGCGATGCAGTTTTCAGATATTCAAAATGCCCGTGATGAGAGTGAACGCGCCACGTGGGAGGCTATCCTGAGGAACATGTCCAGCGGCATGGAACTATACACGGCTTATCAGGGCGATACACGCAGCAGGAGAAATCAATCATTTAAAGACTGGCTTCTTGAATTGGTTTTCAATGCTACATATGAAAAACCCGCCGGAAAGAAAGCGTCTCTGTGTGTTTGTCAACCAGAAAGTAGACCAGGCGCTGACTTAAAAGTATACCACCTACCGCCAACCAGAAAGTAGGCCACCTGTTTACGAATGTTGTGCCTTCAGGGTCTGATCGAGGCGGTAGGAATCGCCGTTCATGTCAAGGACATAAGACTTGAACGTGAGTCGATCTACCATGGCAGCGACCATGGCCGTGTTCTCGAACAGTTCCGTCCACTGAGAAAACGGAAGGTTCGTCGTGACGATGATGCTGCCGCGCTCGCTGCGGTCGGAGACGGCCTTAAACAGCAGTTCCGACTGAAAGCGGTCGAAGCTCACATAACTCATTTCGTCCAGAATAAGCAGATCCGCCTGTCGGATACGTTTCTCAAGCTTACCCAGAACGTAGTTGTCTTTCGCCTCGGTCAATTCCGTGGACAGCGTTGCCGCATTCTTGAACAACACGCTCATACCGAGCGCGCAGGCCTTCAGACCAAGCCCTATGGCCATATGGGTTTTGCCACGGCCCGGATTGCCGATCATGACTACATTCTTTTTCTCTGAGATGAACTTGCAGCTGGCAAGCTCGTTGACAAACAGTTCGGAAAGATTTCCGTCATAGCGGGACAGGTCCAACTCTTCCAACGTTTTTGTGTATGGAAAGCCCGCAGTTCTCAGTCGTTTCCGGTTCTGATTTTCCTGACGCTGCGCGGTTTCTGCCTTCATGAGTTCCAACAGCAATTCCTCAAAGCGGGCATCCGGGCGGGCTTTTCGCAAAATGTCCGGGTACCTGACAAAAGTGGGTAGCCTCAACTGTTTCGCATACAGCCGGATCTGCTCCTGTACAGGATCAACGGACATGAGCAATCACCGTCTTCCCGCCGGTAAGCGTGTCATATCTTCTGAGGTCCACCGGACGTACCAATACCGTATCCGTGACGGCAGGTGCCTTCGGCTCCGGATTTCCGCAATACTGCCGCAGAATACAGATTCGTTCTTTGGGGTCGCATGTTCTGATCTGTTCCAGAATTTCTTCCGGCAGATTCTGCCGCACGGGAGCTGCGTTAAGAATTGCCCGTCCGCGCTGTTCAAGCAGCGGCAGGTAATGCTCCAGCCTGTATACGGACTGATGTTTTCCAAAGCAGCGTGCGTGTAAGGCGATCCGTTTCCCTTCTGCGTATACTTCCACCTTTTCTGCAAAGCCCTTTACGCCGACAGTACGTCCCGCATATTCGACAGGAACGGAATAGCTATTGGTATCGAAGCGGACGGTAGAAAACGCGTTTACCCGTACGCTTCTGCATTTGGCCGTCTCAAAGGGATACAACGGAAGAGGTCGGAGGGCGGCTTGTTCCTTCCGGAACATCTCACCCACAGAAGCTGTTTTACCCTGAATATGGTGGGCCCTGTAAGCTTGGCAGCGCTCGGATAGAAGACCATTTAGTTCGGAATAGTCGGAAACCCGCGGGATCGGAACAAGAATATTCCGGCGTGCCCAGCCGACAAGACCTTCTACCAGACCCTTTTCATGGCCTTCCGCCGGATTGCAGAACAGGGCGTCGAAACCGTAATGGGCACTCAGTGCCGTATATCCGGCCTGTTTCCGGACGTGAGCGCCGAAGCCATCCTTCACTGCCACTTTCCCGTTGTCGAAGATGACCTTCTCCGGGACACCGCTGAGCTGCTTAAAGGTTTGCACAAAAGCATCCAGAAAGCTTTCCTCGTTCTGCCTCCGGTAAGCCAGTACGACAGGAAAACAACTGCTGCATAGTCGGGCACAGAACAAATTCACCGTCTGTCTGGCACCGTTTATGTATACGATCGCTTCTCCCCAATCGATCTGCATGGCTTCTCCGGGTGAAAACGCCAGTGGAATGAAAGCTTCCGACAGAGTTTCTTTCAATTCGCGTACCTTTGTGCGCACGGTCGATTCTCCTCCGGTGAATCCGCATTCCGCAACCAAACGGTCGTAAATTCGCTTGGCAGTATGCTGCTGCTTTTGGACACCTTCCGACTCGTCGCTCTTCAGGCATTTTCGGATGAAGCCGACCGCTTCTTCGGTCATGACCACCGGCGCTCGTTCTGGCGTTTTTCGCTCCCACGGCACCGCCGCGCCGTCACAGTATTTTGCCACCGTCTTTCTGGATATGTGCATCTCTCTTGCAATACTGCGCTGGCTCTCACCACGTAAATGCCTTTGCCGGATCTCTTTGTAATCTCTCACTGTGATGACCACCTTTGTTCACCTCTGTCCTGAGCATATCCCCAGGCTTGAGGTTATTTCAAGTGGCAAACTTTCTCGTTAGCGTTTTTCCGCTGATTGGTATACTCTTAGATTAGCGTTTATAATATCAAAATGTCTTCTTTGTAAAGTACTTTTTATGACAAGTAAAAATGGCCTCTTTTTTCAACGCTTTTGTATAGCCTGCCTTATAATATACCCCAAATTTTAGTCCACTTAATTGGGATGGCAAAAAATAAAGCACTCCGGGTTCCATTACAATTGCGCGGGCCAAAGCAACTCTCTGCTGTTGTCCTCCGGACAGTTCATTTGTATGCCGCCCTTCCAGCCCAGTCAGACCAATCAGTTGCAGAATTTCCATGACCTTATCGTGGATTTCAGCAGCTGATAGCATTTTGATTTTTAATCCGTATGAGATATTATCGTAGACGTTCAGGTTCGGAAATAATGCATAGGTTTGAAAGGCCATTACAGTATCACGCTTGTCTGGGCTTAGGCTTTTGATGGTGCCCCGCCCGGATTGCCGGTATAGATTCGAATACGGTTGTAATAGGTCATAATGTGCCGGAACACGATGCTTTTGACCTGAGCCATCGGAATCTGTTCCGTCTGAATTCTGTAGAGTTTTTCCTTTTTCAGCGTAGCAAAAAAGCTCTCCATTCTGGCGTTAGTAGCAGCGTCCGGTTCCGCTCGTGCTTTGGATAGCGCCATACCTGGCCAAAGCGTTTCTGAATGTGGTACTGGTGAACTGGCTGCACGGTCGCTGTGGAGAATCATACCGGTGGCAGACTGTGAACGGCGGCAGATTCAAACGCTTTGATAAACAGTCCTTTTTCATGTTGTCATCCATAGCGAGTTCCTACGATCTCATCGTTATAGCAATCCAGAACCGGAGCAATGTACAGCTTGCCGTCCCGGCATGGAATCTGTGTAATATCGGTCAGCCACTTCCGGTTCGGGGCATCAGAAGTGAAGTCACGATGAATCAGATTTTCAGCCTTCTGAGCTTCGGCGTACTCTTCTTCAGGAAAGCCCGACGCCGTGACGGTGATCCCGGAAAATTCAGCAGAGATACGGATTCCAGGGAATTTTTTGCCTGGAATTAAGATATCGCCCCTAATGGGTTTAAAAATCCGTTTTCGGAACCCCGCTTTCAAATATTTCTGCCTGTTTCAAGCAAAATAAAGGCGGGGGGCTTTCGCATGGAGCTTCAATTCGATGTCGTCTATTACGAGCCGCAGATCTTCGATTATCCCTTGGGGAAACAGTTGCGTGAAGCATATCGATTTTTGCCGTGGATTGAAATTGAATCCCACAACCGTATTCCCGAGCTGAGCAGCGCTGAAAACAGGGACTTTCCAAAGCTCAAGCAACACCTGATCCTCGGAATTCGCAAAACGCACAGATATGTGGAAAATCATAAGGTCTCCGACTGGCTGGTGCCGTATACCTCGTCCGGCTGCCGGGCCATGTGCCTCTATTGCTACCTTGTGTGCAACTACAATAAATGCTCCTATTTGCGTTTATTCGTAAACCGCGAGCAGATGATGGAACGGCTTTTGAAAACGGCTGCCGCAACGCCCGTGCCGCAGACGTTTGAGATTGGAAGCAACAGCGATTTGGTGTTGGAAAATGCGATAACGGAAAACCTGCCGTGGACCATCGAGCGTTTTGGAAAGGAAGGGCGCGGCCATCTTACTTTTCCAACCAAATTTGACATGGTGCAGCCGCTGCTGAATCTCGACCACAGAGGGAAAACCGTCTTCCGCATGAGCGTAAATCCGGACGAGGTGATCCGCCGGGCAGAGTTGGGCACTTCGCCGCTGGACGCGCGCATTCGCGCCCTTAACGATATGGCGGAAGCCGGATATCCCGTTGGGCTTCTGATCGCCCCGGTAATCCTGCTGCCAGGCTGGAAACAAATGTACGGGGAGCTTATTGAAAAACTCGCAGACGGGCTTTCCCAAAAAGTAAAGCGTGGCGGATTTCTTGAAATTATTCTCATGACTTACAGTTTCGTGCAGAATGCCATCAACGCCGAGGCATTCCCAAATGCAGTTCAAATTTTCGATCGTTCTCTCATGACCGGCCGGGGGCGGGGAAAATACTGTTACCGAAGCGAAGTTCGCGTGGAAGCGGAACAATTTTTGCGCGAGCAGATCCAAAGCAGGCTGAAAATGCCGATTCTTTACATTGCGTGAAATTGCCCGCGGTTCTCGTTCCGCAGTTTGCAGTTGCAGGCTGCGCGTTCACGGCAGGAGCATGATAATTTCCGAATATAAAAAATCCACGTTTATTATGTCATAATTTCCGTAATATAGTTGACAAAACTGGAAATTTTGTTTACCATAACTGAAAGTAGAATAGATATTAGACAAACTTGTTCCTAATGTGAAAGGAAGAGAAGTGAGAAAACGTTCTTGCAGTGAGTCGGTGCAAGATTTCTGAACAGATGGTTCTAATGCTGGAGAAAGAAATGCTGAAAATGACTTAAAAGAAAGGAAGTACCAAACATGCAATTGTTTTATTCCAAAAAAAATTTTGGAATTCATCGTGTCGAGAAAAAGGTTTCCTTAAAGCGGTCAAAACATATCTTGGCTTGGGTCCTTACCGTTCTGTGTGTTGTTCAGCTCCCGTTTTTCACGGCGCCCGCAAAGGCGGAGGGCGCTGCAGCGGTATCCGGCGATATCGTGATTCTTCATACCAATGATGTGCATTGCGGTGTCGATCAGGTGACCAAGGACGGTAATGTGACAAATATCGGCTATGCAAGCGTAGCGGCATACAAAAAAGAAATGCAGGAAAAATACGGAGCCTCTAATGTGACTCTTGTAGATGCCGGCGATGCGATTCAGGGCGGAAATATCGGTTCAATATCCCATGGAGCTTATATTATCAATATTATGAACGACGTCGGATATGATATTGCCGTCCCTGGAAATCATGAATTCGATTATGGCTTTCAGCGCTTTATGGATTTAGTAAAGCAGGCAAATTATCCATATATCTGCTCTAATCTCACAACGATTGCTACAGGGAAGACTGTGCTTGACCCTTATAAAATAGTCTCCTATGGAGACAAAAAGGTTGCTTATGTCGGAATAGACACTCCGGAATCTTTTACGAAGTCTACCCCGGCTTATTTTCAGGATAAAAACGGCCATTATCTCTACAGTTTTGCTGAAGATGCTACCGGCCAGAAGTTGTATCAGACGGTACAGAATACCGTAAATACCGTCAGAAATGCAGGCGCAAATTATGTGGTGGCAATCGGTCATCTTGGGGAGACAGGCTCTACTCCGCGGTGGCAGGCTTCTGCCGTGATTGCCAACACGGAGGGAATTGACATTTTCCTTGACGGCCATTCTCATGAGCAGTATGAGAAAGACGTGCCCAATAAGGCGGGAAAACTTGTGGCTTGGGCACAGACCGGCACACAACTGGCAACAATCGGCGAAGTCGTCATCGACACGTCGACCGGGAAAATCACCCATCAGCTCATTTCCGGCTACAGCAAACAGGATCCGGATGTTGCAAAAGATATCACTGATATTGAAAGCCAATATAAGAGTGATCTGGAAAAGGTAGTAGGCACCACCACGGTAAATCTGGTTACGGAAGATCCGAACACCGGCAAAAGACGGGTTAGGAGCGGCGAAACAAATCTCGGCGACCTGTGTGCGGATGCTTACCGTCAGGCTATGGGTGCCGATATTGCTTTCGTAAATGGCGGAAATGTTCGTACCGATATCGCAAAGGGCCCGATTACGGCAGGCAAAATTTTGAGTGTCTTCCCATTTGGAAATCAAGCATGCTTGGTAAAGCTTTCCGGGCAACAGGTTCTGGATGCTCTGGAATTTGCGTCTCGTAATTATCCGAACGAGTGCGGCGGTTTTTTGCAGGTATCCGGCGTAACCTATACGATCAATCAGGCAATAAAGCCTTCCATTGCAACAACAAACAAACAGGAGTTTGTCAAGGTAAACGGTCCTTACCGTGTTCAGAATGTAAAGGTAAACGGCGTTCCGCTTGACCTGAAAAAGACCTATACGCTTGCAAGCCACGATTATATGCTAAAAGAGGGTGGCGACGGGTTTACCATGTTTGGTAAGAACGTCCAGCTGGTTCGCGACTGCGTCATGGTGGACACGGATGTCCTTACAAATTATATTACCAATGAGCTAAAGGGCACAGTAGGAAACAGCTACGAAAATCCTTACGGCACAGGAAGAATTCAGATTGTTTCCGTGGTTCCTTCCGCTTCTGCAGTCAGCGATACGAATGGGGCTTTCTCCGTTGCCAACGGAAAAGCATATCAATTCAAAATCACATCCAAGAATGGCAGAAAGCCTGCGTTTTCCTGCGGTTCCCCATGCTTTAAGACAGTTTCCACTGTTCGGAAAGGCAATGTCTATTACATTAATGTGAAGGCATCGGGCCGCGTCGGAGACGGATGCGGATTTTATGTGAACGGAGTTAAGACTGCAGTGGCGAAGATTACGCCGATTCCTTTCACAAGCGACACCCATGGAACGTTCGGTGTTCAGAATGGGAGCACCTATCAATTCAAGATTACATCCGGCACTCCATCTTCATTTACGTGCGGTTCTCCATGTTTTAGGAAGGTTTCCACTGTACGGAAAGGCAATGTTTATTATATTAAGGTGAAAGCATCGGGCCGCGTCGGAAACGGGTGCGGATTCTATGTCAACGATGAACGAACCGCAGTCGCGGTAATCCGTTAAGACTTGAAACACGCCGGCCGAGTTAACTCGGTCGGCGCGATTTTTGCTTTTTTAAAAAAATTGCCTGATGTCCTGATGAACCGCTCTTTTGCGGTCCATGGTAAAATGTTTTCCTTTTTCAGGGCTTCGGCCGCCGGAAGCCCTTCCGGCACGGTAATCGGCATGGGTATGCACCTCCATTGCTTCTAAATAGGCTATTATGGGCTGGCTGTGAGGAGCGCATTTTGCGCTCCTCACAGGATACCAATCTTTCGGATTGCAAATGTTCAGCCGGGAATTGCCTTGTCGAGCGCCTGGCCGAGGTCCCAGATCAAATCGTCCGGGTCTTCGACGCCGATGGAAATGCGGATGGTTTCCGGCCCGAATCCCGCCGCGCGCTGTTCTTCGAGCGTGAGTTGCTGGTGAGTCGTGGTGGATGGGTGGATGACCAGCGACTTCGCGTCGGCCACGTTGGCAAGCTGCGAGAAGATTTCAAGGCTGTCGATGAATTTCTTCGCCGCGGTGACGTCGCCCTTGACCGAGAAGGTAAAGATAGAACCCGCACCTTTCGGAAAATACTTCTTTGCGAGAGGATAATATTTGCTCGACTTCAGACCCGGGTAATTGACTTCCTTCACTCTGGGATTGTTTTCCAAAAATTCAACTACTTTTTCGGTATTGGAAACGTGCTTCGCCACGCGGAGCGAAAGGGACTCGAGGCTTTGAATGAACAGCCACGAATTGAACGCGGAAAGCGTTGCGCCGGTGTCGCGGAGAAGCTGCGCGCGGATTTTTGTGACGAAAGCCGCCGCGCCGAGGTCGGCGTATTGAATGCCGTGGTAGCTCTTGTCGGGCTGGGTGAACCCCGGGAATTTTCCGCCCGTCCAGTCGAAATTACCGCCATCAACAATAACGCCGCCGATGGACGTGCCGTGCCCTCCGATGAATTTTGTCGCGGAATGGATGACGATGTTCGCGCCGTGCTCAAACGGGCGGAACAGATAAGGCGTTGCGAACGTGTTGTCAACAATGACCGGAATTTTGTGTTTTTTCGCGATTTCTCCGACCGCGTCGAAGTCGATCACGTTAATGCCGGGGTTGCCGAGCGTTTCGTAATAGAGTGCCTTTGTCTTTGGGGTGATGGCTTTTTCAAAGTTGCTCACGTCGTCCGGGTCAACGAAAACGGTGTGGACGCCGTACTTCGGCAGCGTGTGGGCAAAGAGGTTGTAGGTGCCGCCGTAAAGCGTGCTGGCGGAAACGATCTCGTCGCCTGCGCCCGCAATGTTTAGAATGGAGTAAGTAACTGCCGCCGCGCCCGAAGCGACGCCAAGTCCTGCGGAACCGCCCTCAAGGGCGGTAATTCGCTGCTCAAAAACGTCGGTTGTCGGGTTCGTGAGGCGGGAATAGATGTTTCCCGGAATCGTCAGTCCGAAACGGCCTTCCGCTTCGGCGGTGTTCTTGAACACATAGGACGTTGTCTGGTAAATGGGGACGGCGCGGGCTCCCGTTGCCGGATCGGGCTTCTGGCCCGCCTGTACCTGAAGGGTGTCGAATCCGAATTTTCTTTCGCTCATGATGAATCAACCTTTCCAAAATAAAATTTTAGGGATGAAAATGGGTATAAAAAAAGCCGGCAGGCGATTGGCCTGACAGCTCTTTTGCCTCTTTTTCTGTTGCGTTTCTCACGCAGGGTAGTAAAGCAAAAGGACCCGGCCATTTTCCATTTTGGGCATGCCGCAGCACATGATGCACATCTTGCACATCATGCCATCCATCCTGCTGTTCAACGTCCTGATCGTCATGGTCGATTCCTTCTCCCTTATTAAATAGTAATTTGATATACTTTGTATGATATGCGCTTTTCTTCCGTTTGTCAAGCCTTTTCCAGATAATAGTTTCTGCTTACGAAAGCTTTTCGTACAGGAAATTTCCAAGAAGCTGAACCGCCCTGCACGAATACGATCAGATAGCTGATGCTTCTTTGGGGAAAGCCTCGAACTCCATGCGGTTCATATTGTTGAACGAAAGGATGTTGTTCAGCCGCATCATCAGCCCGTTCGCAGCTCCCCAGGAGGGGTAGATGCGCGTCTTGAAGCAGATCGGGTAGCTTTTTGGAGTATTCAGCGGAGCGCTGTCCTTCACTCTCTCTTTCCCTTGGGCCCGGCCATACCGACGGGTCAAATTCGTGTTGACACCACTTCCATCAAGAAATACCAAGGAGAACGCCTTCATTGTACGCTGCATTTTTCAGCACTGTTTCATAACGCGCATAAAAAATTCCACTGCGCGGCAGGCGGTTTCCAGTCGGATACGTTCGTTGTTTCCGTGAATTGTATGCCGTTCTTCCGCGGTAAGATCCATCGCTGAGAAACGGAAGACCTTGTCGGAAAGGTCGCGGTAATGGCGGCTGTCGGAACACTGAACCATGAGGTACGGTGAAACGAGCGCGCCACGCCACGTACCCTCCACCGCAGAGACGACTTTCTTCCATCCGGCGCAGTCCATGCGGGAAATTGGGCTTGGCTCCGAGTTGACGGAGGCATTGAGCTTGACGTTGCTGTCACTGATTACGCCCGAGAGATATGAAATTGCTGAGGAAACAGAATCTTCCGGGTTCAGACGGATATTGGAGACCATAGAAGCGGAGGGCGGAATGACGTTTGGCGCCTTGCTTCCGCTCATCTGCGTAAATGCGACCGTAGTGCGGATCAACGCATTCAGCTCGCCGCCGCTCATTTTGCAAATGATGTCAAGGATCCATCCGAAACACCAGAGGTTTGCGAAAATCATGCGATATAGAAAAGTGGAATGGCGGCCGAGCGTGTCAAACATTTCCAGCACCGGCTTCGTGAAATGTGCCCGGAACGGGTGGGCTTCCACTTTCTTACAAGCCATGGCGAGCCTGCCGACCGGTGTGTGAGGGGATGGGGCGGAGGCATGACCGCCGTCCGACTGAACGCTGTATTCGAGGTTCATCACGCCTTTTTCGGCAATGCCGATCAGCGCACACGGAATGGATACTCCGGGGAACACCTTTTCAACGACGGCGCCGCCCTCATCGAGAACAAATTCCGGCTTGATCCCCTTTTCCGTGAAGTAGTTTACAATCTGAACGGCTCCCGGGCCGTTGATTTCCTCGCCGCCGGAGAAAGCAAAATAGATGTCATTTTCGGGAACAAATCCATTTTTGATGAGATTTTCCGCCGCTGACAGAATTCCGTTGAAGGTAACCTTGGTGTCAAGGGTGCCGCGGCCCCACATGACACCGTCTTCAATCACCGCATCGAACGGAGGCTTTTGCCAGTTTGCTTCCTCCACAGGCACTACGTCATAGTGAGCCATCAGCACAGCAGGGTTGCCTGAGCTTTTTCCTTTCCACAGATAGAGCAGGGCTCTGTCGGGCAGCTTTATCTGCGTACAGGTTTTTGTTACGTTGGGGTAAAGCCGCGGCAGCATACCGGTCAGTTTGTCGAATTCCGCGTTATCCTCCCGCGAGGCGTCTGGGTCCGATACGGTTCTACAACGAACCAGTGAGGCAAGCGCATTCACGGCTGCTTCGCGGTCGAAGGACACCTCTTCAAAGGTTTTTGGTTCCTCCGCCTTCGGGCGGAAGGCCGCGGCGCGGATTAAAACAACGGCAAAAAAGGTAACAAGAAACGCAAGGATGATATACATAACAGTCATTTAAAACCCTCCTAGTATAATAATGTCATAGCCAACGAGACTGGCTATGCAGGTTGTAAACGCTTGATGGTCTCTGTAGACACCAGACTGATTGTAAGGTAAACTTTCATGGATAGGGAAAACAATGTAAGCCTCCTTGGGAAGCCGATTCTTATCGGCCCATACCTACGAATAAGTCAATTAGTCCATTCAGTGAAGATTTATGATTAGGCTGGTTGGGAGCCGTCAAGCGGCTATACCCGCATCACATGCTAGGCTGTGTATTCACTAAAATGGAATGGATGCCTATCAGAAAGGATTCATCAAGATGTCAAACGATTTTTATCTTTCGGTTGGTATTGACGTTGGCGCAGATTTTAGTTTCATGTCCATCGCTTTACCGAACCAAACCTTTGTGGGTAAGCCGTTCAAAATTACCCACGCGAACCCTGCTTCTCTTGAAAAAGCTGTTTTGACAATAAAAGAAGCAGAAGAGTCGAATCCCTTGAAAGCTCGTATCTTTCTGGAATCCACGGGTATTTATCATTACCCACTCTTCTGCTATCTTCATGATAAGGGGTTTACTGTCTCCATCGTTAACCCTATCATCACAAAGTCTAGCACGAACATCGATATCCGTAAAGTGCATAACGATAAATTCGATTCAAAAAAGCTCGCCTTAATTGCTTTGAAGCCGGACTTGAAGGTTTCTGTCATTCCGTCCGACCTTGTGCTTGACCTGCGTAAGCTGACGCGCGAATACTACAATCTCATGGATTGCCGCTCCGCCTATGTCAAACATAAGCTCAACTATTTGCAAAGTCGTTGCTTTGCTGCTTAATGATTGTTAGCTTCTGTCTGGCTTTTTGCTCTGCAAAAGGTTTGTTTGCTGTACTCTTTTTTACTTATTGTTTTTATATTCTTTTTTCAAATTCCACTTGACAATTCTTAGCTGGACTTAGGCGAGCAGACCTTTTTTATAGAGAATTCGGGAAACGACAAGCGTAAACAGTACGCCGACCGGAACCATGATGCCGACGGTATTCGCGTTGATTGAGGGAACAAAAATAAACAGAAGCAGCATGAGAATGATCGGTGCAATGGAAATCCTCCAGTTCCTGGAGATAAACACGACGCCGAGTCCGCCGAAGAGAGCAGGGATGATCTGCGCAAAGGCGGGAACCAGCGCAGGCGAATTCAACACCGGTGTAATGGGTGTGATCAGAACGACGCCCAGGATGATAATGATTGTAGTCACAATGCTCGAAACAGCGATGGCGATGGTGGAAATGACTTCACCCTCCTCGCTGTTTGCTTTTACGTTGTTCTGCTCAAGTGCGTTTAGCGCGACCGGAAGCTTCAGATTGGAAATGTTGCCGGTCACGAAGGAAAGGTATGAACCTCCCGCACCGAGCATTGGGATGTAAGTAAAAGTTTCTACGACGCCGACGGCCCAGTACATGGGTGCCGTGGAGAGAAGGCCGATTACGAAACCGTGCCAGTCCGGGGAGGTGTGAAAGGCCATGCCAACCGCAATGGGGAACAGCATCAAAATAGCCATGACAGAGAAATTCCAGATTTTGCCGTAACGGTGAACCGAATCCATATAAGATAATTTCTTTTCCATAATTCAGTACCTCTTCAGGACAGGCAGTCGGTCAGGGGAATTGCGCTTGCCATGCCGGCGATAAGACTGATGGGCAACGCGTAATCTGAGATCCAGTGCCATTTGAGCTTTTTCACGAGAAGACCCGCAAGGCACATCACGACCGCGGAGACCGCCATCACACAAACAGGGATCAACCCGGAGGTATTCCCGCGAAAGACAGAGGAAAAATTGCTGAATATGTAGCCAAGGAATGCGGAAATCATGCCGGTAAACATGGAAGCGGAAAAAATATCACTCCATTTTTTATCGCGGTTTTCCATGCTAATCATGCCGTTCTGCATTCGCCGACAGACGACCGGCACCAGCCAAATACCCACCATGATGCCGATGGTCATGACGGAAGCTATGGTTACGTACTGCGCTGCCGAGAGAAAAGAGACCTGCCCGAAAATGAGTCCCATGGCATTTTCGGCATTGGTAGCAGCAATGGTTTCATACGAAAGCGACCCAACTACGCTGAGGCGCAGCCATGGCAGAGGCAGACCGAGGTCTTTTGCCAGCGTAATAACGCCGATCACGATGGCCACAGCGGGCGCAATCGTGAACACTCCGGCGGTCACCGCAGTTTTCTTGAGTTTCTCTTTTCCCATGCCGAGCTGAATGCCGCGTTTCCAGGCCCGTACAAGGAAAAATACGGATTGCGCGAGCACCGCCAGAATCGCGATGCCGGCCAGCAGAAACAGGATCGGACTGTTGATGTTGAATGGCAAAATGCATTCCTCCGTTTTCCAAATTTCATCTCTTTATATCATATTCCTTTCCGAATGTGTCTGCAAGCAGTGTCTGAATATCGCCCGTGCTACGTTTGAAGAAAGCACTGCAATTCTGGTGTTTTGCTTTTCCTCAAAGCCTTTTGGTGGTATGATAAATTGAAAACTGTACCGATGGGAGACATGAAATGCTGTATTTGAAAGCAAATATAATGAGGGCGCGCATGAAAGAATTCTAAAACGTCTTGCAAAACAAACCGGGAAAAGTTTCCCGGCTACGCATAATATAGTGAAAATTGTATGTGAAACGGTAACCGCCAATTACATCGTCACAGTGTAAAGAGTTCCTTACTCGGAATATAGCAAGTACAGAGAAGACTCGTTACTAGAATCGAATTTTGCATAATGAGTAGAGAGTTATCCGAAGTTAGGCGCAAAAAAAACGCCCAGCCCCAGTAAAGAGCAAGAGCGTTCTGTAAAAGCAAGGCTGCGCATAACTTCGGATAATTCCATAGCACGAAACCGTCGACACAAGATCGCACCGGCTCTACGCTGTTATGCGGCGTTGCCCTAAGACAAACCTGAAAGTAGTTTGTTAATCAGTAGCCTTGCATTCATGAAAACGATCATTAATAAATAATGGCAACTCGGCACTCCGGAAAATTTTGTGTAAATTTGAATTCAGTTCAGACAAAAACTTGAGTAGTTTTTTGATTTACAACGTGAATCAAAGGAATGGATTTGCCTCTGATTGTCTTTCTTCCTCAAAGCTACCGAGGTATGCACGCGAAGCGTGAATGGCCGAGGCAACTTTGAGGAAATTCTAAATTCAAGGCAAATCAGCCTACCTGCCGGTTGGAAAACAGGATGTTCAGTTGGTTCAGAACCATGTCCCAGTTT
>JAEZFF010000059.1 GCA_023417635.1 Bacillota bacterium
ATCTTGTTCCGAAACAGCTGAAGAAGCACGGCATCACCGCAAAAATGCTGCGGATTACGCCGGCGGCAATCCACAAGCTGATTGACGCTTACACCCGCGAGGCGGGCGTCCGCAGTCTGGAGCGGCAGCTCGCATCGATCTGCCGGAAGTGCGCCGCGACATTCGTGGAGGACAGGAACGCGAAGATCGTGGTCACGCCCGCAAAGTTACAGGAACTGCTCGGACCGGAAAAGTTCAAGGACGAGACAGCAAACAAGCATGACATGGTAGGGCTCGTGAACGGCCTCGCATGGACGAGTGGCGGCGGAACAATGCTGCCGATCGAAGTTGCCGTGATGGACGGCACCGGCAAGCTGGAGTTGACCGGTTCGCTCGGCGACGTCATGAAGGAATCGGCGAAGACAGCAATCAGCTGCATCCGTACCCGTGCGTCCGCTCTGGGCATCAGCCACGACTTTTACACGAAGTATGACATCCACATTCACGCGCCGGAGGGTGCCATCCCGAAAGACGGACCGTCAGCCGGCACCGCGATGGCAACCGCCATTACGTCGGCGCTGTGCCGCATCCCGGTTCGCCACGACGTGGCCATGACGGGGGAAATCACGCTGCTGGGGCGTGTGCTGCCGATCGGCGGCCTGAAAGAGAAATCCATGGCGGCTTACCGCAGCGGTATCAAGACGGTGATCATTCCGGCGGATAACGAGTCCGATTTGGCCGAGATCGACTCCGTGGTGAAGGATCACATCCATTTCGAGCCGGTTGAGCAGATCGAACAGGTGCTAAAGCTTGCGCTTACGGAAATCCCCTCGCCGAAACGCGCTGAAAAGGCGCCGGAGCAAAAAGCTGTTTCCGGCATTCTGCCGGTTCCCACGCCGACTCCGGAGCATAAACCGACCGAGTCATCGGTCATTCCGCAGTAACAGGTGTCCTATGGATTTTCAAAATGCTTTTTTTGAGACTGCGGCCGGCACATCCGCCGGTCTGCCCGTTTTCGCCCTCCCGGAAATCGTTTTTTCCGGGAGGTCGAATGTCGGAAAGTCTTCCATGATAAATAAACTGTTGAACCGCAAATCGCTGGCGCGCACCAGTTCATCGCCGGGAAAGACCGCTACGGTGAATTTCTATAGCGTCGGTTTTTGCCATTTTGCCGATCTGCCGGGCTACGGCTATGCAAAAGTTTCGCAGGTGGAAAAGCAGAGGTGGGCGGAACTCGTTTCGGGCTATTTTGCCGCGGAACGCGACGTTCGCCTTGTGGTGCAGATCGTGGACATGCGCCGACCGCCTACGGAAGACGATATGGCAATGATCGATTTTCTGCAGAGCAAAGGATTTCCGTTCCTGCTGGCCGCATCGAAATGCGACAAGCTGAACGTGACACAGCGCAGGGAGCAGACTGCGTTGCTGACAGAAATTTCTGCGGAACGCGGCATCAATTTTCTGCCGTTTTCCGCGTCCTCCGGCGAAGGGGCGGAACAGCTGAGAGAAAAGATTTTTACCGTGTGCCATGAGTAAACGGAGTGCCGTCGGGAGAAAATCCCGGCGGCGTTTTATGGCTTTGTCCGATGCAAAGCGGGAAAGTGCGCCCAAATGGAGCAAATCAGCCGGGTGCGAATGCGTTCGGCTGAATTTCAGACGGGTTTGCTTTACTTTTCCGCTTTTTCATGCTAAGATAATACAGTTCTGAAAGGGAGTGCGGTTGATTTGAATTCTAAAATTCAGGAGCCGAGCGTTGACTTTCTATTTGATGCGATTCTGACCCTGAAAAACAGGGAAGAATGCTATGCTTTTTTTGAAGACCTTTGTACGGTGCCGGAGATTAAAGCCATGTCTCAGCGGCTTTTGGTTGCGCACATGCTCAGTGTCAAAAAGGTTTACAGCGATATTGTTGCTGAAACAGGTGCTTCCACCGCTACAATTAGCCGTGTGAACCGTTCTCTGCATTATGGGTGCGACGGTTACGAGCTTGTTTTCAATCGCCTTGCGGACGGCGGGAAAAAGGAATGAGCTATTCCGCATTTGCCCGTTATTATGACAGGCTTACGCGAAATGTCGGTTATGCCGCGCATGCCGACTACTTATGCAGGCTGCTTGAACACCTCGGCCATGCTGCCGGTCTCACACTGGACCTTGCCTGTGGGACCGGCAGCCTGACGCTTGAGCTTGCAAAGCGGGGCTTCGATGTATATGGACTCGATGCATCGCCCGAAATGCTCTCTGAGGCCCAGCAAAAGGCCGCAGAAGACGGCAGGAATATTTTGTTCGTTTGCCAGCAGATGCAGAGTATGGACCTCTACGGGGACGTTGACACGGCTGTCTGTATGCTCGACAGCATCAACCATATTACATCGGCTGCAGACCTGCAGGAATCTTTCCGCAGGATTGCCCTGTTCCTAAATCCGGGCGGTTATTTCATTTTTGATGCGAACACGGTCTATAAGCACCGGAAGATCCTTGCAAACAATGTTTTTGTCTATGACATGGAGGATGTTTACTGCGTGTGGGAGAACCACTGCGAGCCGGAAAGCGCCCGTGTGTCCATTTCGCTGGATTTTTTTGAGCGCCGGGGAGATGCCTACTTTCGCAGTTCCGAGCATTTTCAGGAGCGCGCTTATCGGTTGGATCGGCTTCAATCTATGCTGGAAGCAGCGGGACTTCGAGTGGTTGGAGTATGGAATGACATGACGTTCGAAAAGCCCGGGCCCAAGACGGAGCGGATCGTCGTGGCTGCGGTGAAGTCGGGAAAAAATGAGAAATTGCCTGAAAAAGCGTCCTTTTGGGTTGACAAATGAGAGCAGATATAGTATTATATAAAACGTCGCTGATGCGAACTCACGGATCGCAAAAGACGGGAGCATAGCTCAGCTGGTTAGAGCACCTGCCTTACAAGCAGGGGGTCATAGGTTCGAGTCCTATTGTTCCCACCACATGGCTCGGTAGTTCAGCTGGTTAGAACGCTAGCCTGTCACGCTAGAGGTCGTCGGTTCGATCCCGATCCGAGTCGCCATTAATATGCCTCTGTAGCTCAGTCGGTAGAGCAGGGGACTGAAAATCCCCGTGTCGGTGGTTCGATTCCGCCCGGAGGCACCATGTCTGCGAATGTAGCTCATCTGGTAGAGCGCCACCTTGCCAAGGTGGAGGTAGCGAGTTCGAGCCTCGTCGTTCGCTCCAAACATTGGCGTCATAGCCAAGTGGTAAGGCAAGGGTCTGCAAAACCCTCATCCCCAGTCCGAATCTGGGTGACGCCTCCAGAAATGTGATAGGGGAGAGAGAATAGAAAAGTCTTTCTCCGTTATCACAAAATCAAGTGCTTAGTTATAAGCATTTGATTTTATGATAATTCCTCGACCACTTTGACCGGAGTAGCCGGGGAAAATCACAAAATGCTTTTCATCCGGAAGCTGTTCCCGCCGCAGATCCACGTTTTTGGTGCAGATCAGATCTATCGCGTTTGTCAGGGAGTCCAGAGACCCGCTCAGAGCTTCTACAACGCCTCATTTCACGTTTTTGCTCGTTATGGCGTGATTTTATATAGACTCCGGTATCTCTTCCGGTAAGCGTATTGCAGGCAGGCTAATACGAGCGTTTGAAACGATACTTCAAATGCCGGTTTTAGCTTACCCATAGTTTTCAAGGTTCACCAATCTCTTATTGCCGTGCCGATGGTTTCAATTTTAATTCAGCTTTATCTGATTCTGAAAGTTTTCCCTGCTTCACAGCGGTGATTTGGCTCAGAGTTCTCGGATAACGTTGCTGTCGCTGTCCGACTGTTCCAGAGAGGCTGAATTCGGTTAAATAAGGGATACGCAATGCGTTAACATTGTGGGAAGGTGGACTGGACGTCCACGATCTTGTCTTTTTTGGTTGCAGCGCAAAAAAAGCAAGAGCCTGAACGCAGTCCGCAAGGCTGTTACGTTCAAGCTCTTGACAAGTGTATGTTTACTGTGATACCCTTAAAGCAACACAGAAAACCAACCCTGTTAATGGCTATATTGGCTTTCGGAACGTAACTTTCCTTTACGTTTTGATCAATGTAAGAAATCTGCTAAATTTCTTACAGCTGATGTAACTGTTGATAGGGTTATATTTATCTACTTTTATTTTACCACTTATTGCCTTGAATTGCAAGGGCAATATACATAACTGAGAAATATTTTGAAGATAGATTAACTCGGACATTTTGTCCGAGTTTGTTCGGTGGTTAATCGTCAATCGTAAATAGATATTAGGAAGCGATATTGAATGCCAACGCTTGAATGGGTGGGGAAAAATAAAGTTGTAAATTATCATCAGAAGGTTCCGTTTCGCGTATTGGAACGAATCTACAGCTACGATAAAAAAGGGATGCATTCGGAAGACAACGGCAGTGAAAACATGATTATTCATGGAGATAATCTGGAGGCACTAAAGGCGTTGTTGCCGCGCTATGAAGGCAAAGTAAAATGTATCTATATAGATCCACCATACAATACCGGAAACGAAAACTGGGTCTATAACGACAACGTAAACGATCCACAAATTCGCAAATGGCTGGGAGAGGTCGTTGGCAAGGAAGGGGAGGACCTTTCCCGCCATGACAAATGGCTATGCATGATGTACCCGCGGCTGAACCTACTACAAAAGCTTCTGGCGGATGATGGTGTCATTTTTATTAGTATTGGAGAAGATGAACAAGCTAATTTAGAAATTATTTGCGACCAAATATTTGGCAAACACAATTTTGTTACAAACTTTAGCCGTCAAATGAAGTCTGGTGGTGCGAAGGGTAAATATTATACCCCAAACCTTGATTATATTCTTGCATATGCCAAAAATATTTCCTCATTGCCATATTTTAGAGCTGTTATGACGCAAAAGCAAATTAGTATCTTTTATAAGTTTACCGAGAAAGTGGGACCGCGAAAAGGTCAAATCTATGGTGAGGAAAGATTATTTAAGGCGAGTTTGGAAGCACGTCCAAACCAACGATATTATATTCGATGCCCAGACGGATCGTTGGCTATTCCACCAGGAACAAATTTCCCATCTGTAAAGAAAGAGGGAATCACAGTTTTACCAGGAGAGCAGGACAAAGTATGGAAATGGATATATCCACGGTATCAAAAGGAACTGGCTGCCGGCAATATCATTTTTAAGAGAACGAAGACATCTGGTTTGATTGATGAAACTGGTAAAAAAAGTATCTGGAACATTTATAATAAACTTTGGCTAAGCGAACAACAGAAAAAAGGTGTTGTTCCTTCAAATCTAATACTTGAATTTGAAAATCGGCAAAGTGCAAAAGAAATTGCAGAACTGAAATTAAACTTTACATATGCAAAGCCTGTTAATTTAATAGAATATATATTAACTATTTCTAATCAGCCAAAAGACGCTATAATACTTGATTCTTTTGCCGGTTCAGGCACAACTGCTCATGCCGTGCTGAACATGAATAAATCCGACGGCGGCCACAGAAAGTTCATTCTTGTAGAGATGATGGATTATGCCAATACGATTA
This sequence comes from Bacillota bacterium, assembly GCA_023417635.1. Taxonomy (GTDB): domain Bacteria; phylum Bacillota; class Clostridia; order Oscillospirales; family Acutalibacteraceae; genus Thermocaproicibacter. The sequence continues at coordinate 5,501 of JAEZFF010000059.1, forward strand.
CCGCCGAACGTGTCCGCCGTGTGATCAACGGCTACGGGGAAGGCAAAAGTGCTGTGGAGGGCACCGGCGGTAGCTTTAGCTATTATGAACTCGGCGAACCTCTCTTTTTAAAGAACAGCATGCTGAATGAGAAAGTTCCCGTTGAAAAAATTCGGGAATATGTCTACCATATGGAAACACAACAGGCTGTCAGTGCTGCTGTGGGAGGCGAGCCATACCTGCTAGGAACAAAAAACGGAACAGCCTATTACTTTTATTATGAGAAACAAAAGGTAACCTCGCTGGATCATGACTTTCTTCGTTCTTTAACAACCCAAGCCACAAGCCGTGTCATATATGCGGACTGTTGTTTATTAAATGATGAGGAACTAAAACGCTACAGTATCACATTCAAAAAGATACCGCGAGATATTCCCAAACTGTAAGGGAGGCCGGTTTAAATGGAACTGAAAAGGTATCAAAAAGGTGTCCTCAATGACTTGGATTCCTATCTGACGTTCTTGAACCGGACAAACAATATTGGCACAGCATATAATCAACACTGGAACAGTAAGGGCTTTCGTGTAGGCTTCGGCGGCATGCCTGTGTATAATGACACCATTCCGGGTGTACCGCATGTCTGCTTCAAGGTCCCTACAGGCGGAGGAAAGACGTTCCTCGCATGTTGTTCCCTTCGGCACATTTACAAGTCAATGTCGGGCCTTTCGCAGCGCGTTGCTGTGTGGCTTGTTCCGTCCAGTGCAATCCTTGAGCAGACGGTCCGTAATCTGAGTGATCCGCAGCATCCATACCATCAACAGTTGCAGCGCGACTTCGGTGGCAAATTGGTTGTGTATACCAAGGAGCAGATGCTCAATGGGCAGAATTTTACGCCTACCGCCATTATAGAGCAGATGTCCGTCTGTGTGATGAGCTTTGATTCTCTGCGCAGTGCGAAGAAGGATGGACGAAAAGTATATCAGGAAAATGGGAATCTAGCCCAGTTCGCAGCTTATTATCACGACCCGTCTGTTTTACTGGCGGATACTGCTGAGACAGCTTTGATTCAAGTCCTTCGTTATCTGACTCCGGTGGTAATCGTTGACGAGAGCCATAACGCGCAGTCCGAGCTTAGTGTTGAAATGCTCAACAATCTGAATCCCTGTTTTGTGCTTGACCTGACGGCTACTCCAAAGAGCAACAGCAATGTTATTTCCTGCGTGAATGCTGTTGAGCTAAAAAAAGAAAATATGGTTAAGCTGCCGGTCGTCGTGTTTAACCGGGCCACGCCGGAGGATGTCGTCCTTGATGCCGTCAGGATGCGCAAGGGCATTGAAGAACAAGCTCAAGTTGAACGGGCAAACGGCGGAGAGTATATTCGACCAATCGTTTTGTTTCAGGCGCAACCCAAAGGAACCGGAAGCAATGCGACATTTGAGAAACTGAAAAAGAGGCTTGTTGATAAAGGAATCCCTTCTGAGCAGATTGCAATTAAGACTGCCGATATAAACGAGTTGAAAAATGTCGACCTGCAAAGTCCCAATTGCCCGATTCGGTATATTATTACGATCAACGCACTAAAAGAAGGATGGGACTGCCCATTTGCCTACATCCTTGCGACGCTGACGAATAAGTCGAGCAGCGTTGACGTGGAGCAGATTGTCGGCCGAATTTTGCGTCAGCCTTATGCACATCCTTATTTGCAATCTTTGTTGAATACATCTTATGTAATGACTTGCTCTGATAAGTTCTTTGATACCCTTCAAAAACTAATTGATGGTTTAAAGCTTGCAGGCTTTTCTAAGGATGAATATCGTTTAGGAAACCCCCCTCCTGAACAGAAGTCTTCAGAGGTGCCGGTTCAAACCACAACCGAAGAAGAAACCAAAACAGACGAAGCTACATTAGATGGACTTTCTTCCGGTGATCTTTCTCAAGCGCTGAATTCACAAGAGGAAGGGGCTGTTTCCGACGATCCTGTTGTTGTGCAAATGAAGGCGCAGCAGCAGGCAGCGGTCGATGCATATGAACAGGAAATAAAAGAACAGGAAGAAACCGGACTGATTGGCGGTGAGTTGGGTAGTATGATGAACCAGATTAGATTTCGCCCATCGGTTGCGGGATTAGCTGAATCGTTGTTGATTCCGAAATTTTGCGTAGAAGGAGCGTCTCCGATTCTATGGGATGAAAAATATATAGCGCTAACAAAAGAAAGCCTTTCAAAGGGTTTTTCTTTAAACGCCCAACCGGCAGATGTTAATTTTGATACTTCTTCCGGCGATGCTTACGTGATTGATTTACCCAAAGATTCCGATGGCACACCCAAATATGTGCAGATGAGAAATGCACAGTTGGAGTATTTTCGGGAGAAGCTTTCCAGAATGGCGCCAGCCGACGCGAAACGGAGTTGCGCATTGGCACTTGCTCATCAGATAGGCGAAGATAAAATCACGATTCCTGAGCAGTTCATTCTTGAATATGTGCAGCGTGTGCTGGAAACAGTTGATGCCAACATGCTGTCTTCCATTGGTGGTAACACTCCCTTTTATGCGGAGAAGATCAAAAGGCGAATCATTGAGTTGGAAGATCAATACCGCTATGAGACCTTTCGGAAAAAGCTGTTGAGTCAGGAGATCTTTTGCCGCCCAATTTATCGCTTACCAAAGGTGATTTCACCTGTTAATACAACCGATGCCATAAATAACTCGTTGTATTCGGAAGAAAAAAATGATATGAATAATTTCGAGCGCGAGGTTATCAGCAGAGTCAGCAGCCTTGATATTTGCTGGTGGCATCGGATTATGGATCGTGGTGTTGGTGAATTTTACATCAACGGATTTATCAATATGTACCCTGACTTTATGATTTTGACCCAAAAAGGTAATTTGGTGCTTTTGGAGACAAAAGGACATGATCGCGACAATACTGATAGCTACAAGAAACTTTTTCTAGGTACTGAATGGGCAAATAAAGCTGGCTCTAGTTACCACTATTTTATGGTATTTGATCAAGATGTTCAGATGCAAGGTTCATTGACGATTGATGAGTTTTTTGATGTAATGCAAAAGCTTTGATAAATGATGATTACTCGGACATTTTGTCTGAGTAATTATTATTAAAATTATCATTCAAAAAGAAAGACTCATCAATGTAATTTGAAAGAACGCCGCTTCCCTTTAGTACATCGCTTTTGTCAAGATTCGCGTATACTTTCATTACCATCGTTGGGGTATTGTCTCCCATGATGAGTTGTGCTGCCTTGATATTTACATTTGTGCGAAACAGGTATGTGCAGTAGTTGTGACGGAAGCGATAAGGATTGTAGTTTGAATATTCTAACCCATGTGAGACCGCATAGAAATTTGTGTAAAAGCTGAATGGGAGACTTTTTTTCAGACAAGAATTGGGGTAAGAAAAATCAAGTCTGAAAGGAAGTTTTTTTCATGGGCGCAGTACCGACAGAAGTTTTAAG
>JAEZFF010000100.1 GCA_023417635.1 Bacillota bacterium
CATCCATCCGAGGGGATGGCTGTCCTTTTATTTAAAATAGATAAATTCAGACAAAAATTTTTCAAGCAGTGTTCACAATTTAGTCATAAAGACGGTGTATGATAAAAACGTGATTAGAAGAAAAGACCATTCACAAACACTCATCTAACAATCTGCTGGCCGGTACCGCAATTACCGGCTGCAGTTCGATTATAAGTTCCTCATTTTGGGGATTTTTATATTATTGCTTTTTCATAATTACTTCCTCTTTCTCCTGTAAAAACGCCGTCCTGTGAAGGGACGGCGTTTTTGCGCATTGTTTTGGCTGGAAAAGCATCTCTTGCCTAAAAAGGCTCTCCGGCAAAGCCGAAGAGCACAGCGAGTGAAACGGTTAAATTTAATTTTTACTGCTTTTTGGGAGGCCTGGGTAATCCAGTGTAGCAAAGTAGTCGGCGGGTGTTTCCGAGCGGCGGATTTGCTTTACGGAACCGTCCTGCATCAGCAGAAGTTCGGCGCAGCGAAGTTTCCCATTATAATTGTACCCCATAGAGTGTCCATGTGCCCCGGCATCATGAAGAATGATGCGGTCACCAATGCTGATTTTCGGCAGCATACGGTCAATGGCAAACTTATCGTTATTTTCGCACAAACCGCCGACAATGTCATACTTATGATCACAGGGTTGATTTTCTTTTCCGCTGACCGTGATGTGGTGGTATGCGCCGTACATAGCCGGACGCATGAGGTTGGCAGCGCAGGCGTCAAGACCGATGTATTCTTTGTAAATGTGCTTTTCCCGTATCGCCGTGGCAACAAGGCAGCCATAAGGCCCCATCATGAACCGTCCCATCTCGGTAAAGAGCGCGACGTCACCCATTCCTTCCGGCACGAGAATTTCATCGTAAGCCTGCTGTACAAGGTGGCCGATGTGTTCGATGTTGGCAGGTGTTTCTTCTGGCCGATAGGCAACGCCTACGCCGCCGGAAAGATTAATAAATGAGATGTGTGCGCCGGTCTGCCGGTGCAGTTCTACAGCAAGCTGGAAAAGCTGCTTTGCGAGTACGGGGTAGTATTCGTCGCCTGTGGTGTTGCTAGCCAGAAAAGCATGGATGCCAAACTGTTTTGCACCAAGTTGCTGCAGGCGGCGGAAGCCTTCGAACATCTGCTCTTTTGTAAAACCGTACTTGGAGTCGCCTGGGTTGTCCATGATTTCGTTGCTGGCCTTGAAAACGCCGCCCGGGTTATAGCGGCAGCAAATCGTTTCCGGAATCCCGCACAGACGGTTCAGAATATCAATATGCGTGAAATCGTCGAGATTGATGATGGCATTCAGCTTACGGGCAAGCAGAAAATCCGCGTCGGGCGTTTCGTTGGAAGAGAACATAATGTCCCCGTTTCTTCCGCGGAAGCCGACGGCATCGGAAAGCATCAGTTCCGTCAGAGAAGAACAGTCCGTTCCAAAGCCTTCATCCTTCATGATTTCCAGCAGATACGGGTTTGGCGTGGCTTTTACGGCAAAGTACTCGCGGTAGCCTTTGTTCCACGCAAAGGCACGCTTTACCCGTGCGGCGTTTGCACGAATTCCCTTTTCATCGTAAAGGTAAAACGGTGTGGGATGCTTTTGAATGATGGCTTCAAGCTGTTCTTTCGTTACAAACGGCTTTTTGTTCATTTCTCTTTTCCCTCCGTAAGCTGTATCAGCTCGATTTCATTCTTCAGGTCTTCTTTAAATAAGTCGGTCAGGTTTTTCCGGCGGGAATACAGGCAGGTAGAAAAATCCCCGTCTTCCAGGTCGCCGGTGAGTACGCAGGCAGAGTCCACAATCAGGCGAATCTGCCGCCGCTCTTTTTTAGAGTGCCAGGCGATGGCGCCTTCCAGCTGGAAAGATTTTTCGGTAATCAGCACGACTTTCAGCCCGCGTTTCAGCGCGTCGGCAAGTTCCGGGCGGATGCTTTCCATGATTTCTGCCGCCATGGAAGCGTAAACGCGTTTTTCAGCGCTTCGCAGCATGGAGCGCATCCGGTTCAGAATATTGCGCCGGCCGGTTACCGTAAGGTAACCGCCGTTTTCTTTTACCCGCGCTGGAAGCATGAAAATTACCTGCTGCCGCATCCGGTCCAGTTCGGTAATACGGCTGGTACAAAACTCTTTCGCGGGAACGGCAGAGTAACGCACCGCAGTACCTTCGGAAAGGTCTGCCGCGCCTTTTTCCACCAGCCCGGCCAATGCAGTGTAAACATTTGAGCGTGAAATACCGGTTGCCTTGGCGGCTTCATACCCGGTCATTTCCCCTTGGGCGCACAGCACGCAGTAAACGCGCGCTTCCTGGTTTGTCAGGCCGAAATGTGTAAGAAGTTCCGCAGCTTCCAAATGCTTTGCCTCCCTCTATAGTGTTCCTTTTAAGGAACACTATAGAGGAGAGAACGGAAATTGTCAAGAACCGGCAGAAAGTTTTCATTTCTGTAACAGATTCATTCTAGAAAAGGTTGGTAAACAGTTTTTTTCAGGATATAATACAAGGGAACAAATTAATTGGCAGAAAGACATTGAAAGGAAGCGGAACTATGGCAGTTGTAACACTTACTTCTGAAAATTTCGACTCCAGCGTACTTCACTCTGAACGCCCCGTGCTGGTGGATTTCTGGGCATCCTGGTGCGGCCCGTGCCGCATGGTGTCCCCAACGGTGGACGAAATCGGAAACGAGAGCGACGGCCGCTACCATGTTGGCAAAGTCAACGTGGACGAGCAGCCGGAGCTTGCTGAACGCTATAATGTAATGAGCATTCCAACACTGATCGTTTTTCGCGCGGGCAAACCGGCGCAGACGATGGTGGGCGCGCACGGCAAACAGGAAATCCTCGATATGCTGGACTGATTCAGATTTATAACAGTGTACGAAAGGCTGCGGCGCTTGGAGATTCTCCGGGTGGCCGCAGCCTTTCTGTTTGACTTTCCGACGGGAATATGGTATAACAGCAGCTTCCGGGTAGTTTTCAACCGTTTGTTTTTATGGTATGATGTGAAAGAGAAATGAACGGAAAGAAGGACTTTAACCGGTGGTGAACACTGTTATTTTTGATATGGATGGCCTGATGTTCAACACAGAACGCATGACGCGCGGCCTGTGGGATGAAATTGGCAGCGAGATGGGGTACACTCATGTTTCGGCGATTATGCCGGAAACGATGGGCGTTCGGCTGGAGGATTCGGAAAAGATTTTTGCGCGCCGTTTTGGCCCTGAATTCCCGTACCGGGAGTTTACCGCCGAGTACCGGAAACGTTTTGACCGGAAGATTGAAACAGAGGGTGTACCCGTCAAAGACGGCCTCTTGGAGCTTTTGGAGTACCTCAAGCAGGAAAATTACGTTTGTGCAGTCGCTTCCTCAACATCCCGCTCAAAAGTTCTGCATTATTTTGAAAAAGCAGGCGTTACGGATTTCTTTCGCAAAATTATCTGCGGCGACATGGTAGAGAAAACGAAGCCGGACCCGCAGATTTACCTTACCGCAGCGCATGAAATCGGTGAAGCACCCGAAAACTGCATGGTGCTGGAAGACTCGCCGAACGGCTGTACCGCCGCGTACCGTGCCGGCATGAAAACGGTGATGGTGCCTGACCTTGTGCAGCCGGATGCGGAACTGCGGAAAATCCTGTTTGCCTGCATTCCTTCTCTGCGTGCAGCAATTCCGCTGCTGCAAAAGCTCAGGGAACAGGAGGCATCTGCACGGTGATAAAAATACTGGTGGATGCGGATGCCTGCCCCGTGAAGGAAATTCTGGTGCAAGAAGCAAAAAAACGCGGCCTTCCTGTTACCATGCTGACGGATACCTGCCATGAGCTGAGCGACGGTTACAGTACCGTCATCACGGTCGACAAAGGGCGTGACAGCGCAGATATCCGCCTTGTAAACCTCATAAAGCCCGGCGATGTTGTTGTAACGCAGGATTACGGCGTTGCGGCCATGTCTCTCGGCCGCGGGGCAAAAGCGCTGAACCAGAATGGCCTTGTGTATGACGGCGGGAATATGGACCGCCTGCTTTTTGAGCGTGCCCTTGGCCAGAAAATACGCCGCGCAGGCGGCCGCTTCGGAAAGAACCGGAAGCGCGCCAAGGCAGACGACGATGCTTTTCGAAGCGCGCTGGTACAGCTTTTGGACGGGTCCAAGACGGAATGAACCATGGAAAGGAACTTTATTGAATATGAAGAATTATGATGTAATTGTAGTTGGTGCTGGCCCGGCCGGTATTTTTACCGCTTTGGAGCTGGACCGCCTTGCACCGGGAAAGAAAATTCTGGTCGTGGATTCCGGAAGTGCCATTGAACACCGTGCATGCCCTGCGCGCACCACAGGAACCTGTGCGCACTGCAAAACCTGCAGCATTATGAACGGATGGGCAGGTGCGGGCGCTTTTTCCGATGGGAAGCTTTCGCTTTCTGAGCAGGTGGGCGGCAATATTACCGACTATATGTCTGTAGCAAAAGCGCAGGAGCTAATTCATTATGCAGACAGCGTCTACCTGCATTACGGTGCGCCGGATAAGGTTTTCGGCCTGCACGATAAATTTGCCGAGAAGGTGGATTACAAGGCGCGCCGCGAAAATATCCGCCTGATTCCCTGCCCGGTGCGCCACATGGGCACGGAGTATTCTTACCAGGTGCTGAAAGCCATGTATGATTACCTCAGTTCCCGCCCGAATTTTGAGTTCCGCGAGCATACCACAGCGGAATCCATCCTAACAGAAAACGGCCTGGCTGTGGGTGCACGCCTCAAGAATGCCGAAGGCGGCGAAGAAAAAGTCAGCGCGCAGTATGTTGTGCTGGCTCCGGGCCGCGGCGGCGCCGAATGGCTTAGCCGTGCGGCGGAGGAACTTGGCCTGGATGTTGCGAACAACGAAGTGGACATCGGCGTGCGCGTGGAGGTTCCCAATGCTGTGATGGACCCGCTGACGAAACATCTTTATGAAGCGAAGCTGGTCTATTATTCCGACACGTTCGAAAACAAGGTGCGTACTTTTTGCATGAACCCAGGCGGCATTGTGAGCGAAGAGCATTACGATACGCCCGGCGGCGGCATCGCCGTGGTGAACGGCCATTCGTACGCGGAAGAAGAGCGCCGTACCGAAAACACCAATTTCGCCATGCTGGTTTCCACTCGGTTCACGGAGCCGTTCAACCAGCCGATTGAATACGGCCGGTACATTGCGCAGCTTGGAAATATGCTTACGGGCGGCGGCATTATGGTGCAGCGCCTTGGCGACCTGCTCCTTGGGCGGAGAACCGACGCGGGCCGCCTGAAAAAATCGACCACTATCCCAACGCTGAAAACGGCAGTGCCGGGCGACCTTTCTTTCGTTTTGCCGCACCGCCACCTGACGAGCATTGTAGAGTCGCTGCGCGCGTTCGACAAGCTCGCACCGGGGCTGTACTCCAAAAACACTCTGCTTTACGGCGTGGAAGTAAAGTTCTACTCTTCCAAAGTCGGGGTAAAAGACAACTTTGAAACAGATGTGAAAAACCTGTATGCCATCGGCGACGGCGCGGGTATTACACGCGGCCTGATGCAGGCTTCTGTGACCGGCGTAGTTGTGGCGCGCGACATTGCCGCAAAGGGCTAAAATGCAAACAGAAAAAGGCGGGCAGGCTTTTTATAAGCCTGCCCGCCATGTCTTGTTTAAAATTTATTTTCAGGAAGCACACGCGCACCGGTACTGAAGAATTACGGCGCGAATCACACGGGCAATCTGCGCGTGCCCAAGTGCACTTGGGTGAATGCCGTCTTTGCAGATAAAATCCTTGTAATTTTTGCTTTCGAGGAACTGCATAGTAATATCAATCAGCGGCGTATGTGTTTCGGCCGCAATGCGGTAAACCGCTTCATTGTACATCTCATGCCAGCGGTAGATATATTCTTTGTCGCCGCCGAGCCAGTGAAGAATATTCTTGGCGTTCAGCCCACGTGAAATCCATGAAAAATAGCGTTCGCCGTTTAAAGGCGGAAGCGAGAGCAGAATCGGCTGGCTTCCTGCGCCCTTTACGCTGCGAATAATTTGGATGTACTTTTGCACAAAGACACCAAGCGGCGTGTGCGGAAGAAAACTTCCATCCGGGTTTTCGGATACTTTTGCCCAGTCAAAGTCACAGTCATTCCCACCGTATTCCAGCAAAACATAGTCGTAGTTTTTCAGCTCGCCAAGGTGCTTTGCTACCATATCAGCGCCTTTTGTCACCGTACAACCGAAGCGCGAATAGTTCTTGACTTGAATGTGCGCGCTTTCCTTTACCCGGTTTACAAAATTTTCTTTCAGTAAAATATATTTTTCAGTAGCGTCATCCAGCACGACGCCCCTTGCAACGGAATCACCGAAAATGCAGACGGAATCTACCATAAAGGTTACCTCCTGTCAGGCCTGTAACACAGTTTACTTTATCATCTGGTATTTAAAACTATATAATATAATAAGCAAAATGTCAATGTTTTATTCAAGGCTTGTCGGTAAATTATTATAACACACAAGGAAAAATAACGGGCTTGTTTTTTGCTGAGAATTGTGTATACTATATTTACCTTGTAAAAATTGGAGAAATAGATGGAGAGTTTTTCTTATACAGAATACCCGGCATTCCTTCAGTTCCTGCATTCGCTGGCTGAGCCAAAGTTTGCTGTATTTCAGCGTAAGCTTATCCCGGGGGAAACCATCCTCGGCGTGCGGATGCCGCGGTTGAGGTCGATTGCGAAGCAAATAGCAAAAGGCGACTGGCGGCGGTTCCTTTCTGAAGCGCGTGATGATACGATGGAAGAAGTGATGCTGCAGGGCCTTACTGTGGGAAGTGCTAAGATGGAATACGGCGAGGCGCTCGAGCACACCGCCGCATTTGTGCCGAAAATCCGCAGCTGGGCGGTTTGCGACACCTGCACTTCCTCGTTTCGTTTTCTGCGGGAGAATCCGGCGCAGTCTTTTGAATTTCTAAAACGGTACGCGCTTTCCGCAGAAGAATTCGCCGCGCGGTTTGGCATTGTTGCCACAATGGATTTTTTTGTGACGGATGAATATCTTGCGCGGCTGTTTGAACTTTATAACAGTGTACACCGAAAAGACTATTATGTAAAAATGGCGGTTGCATGGGCGGTTTCCGTGTGCTTCATAAAATTTCCGGAACGCACCATGAAATACCTGGAAGCAAACACCCTTGATGACTGGGTATATAACAAAGCCCTGCAAAAAATTACGGAATCCTACCGTGTGGATGCACAGATGAAGCAGCGCATCCGCGCAATGAAACGGAAAGGGCAGCAAAAAAAATAGTGAAAGGGAAATGAATATGGTAGACAGTAGAAAATGTGCGATTATTGGCTGTGGATTTGTCGGTTCAAGCTCCGCGTTCAGCTTAATGCAAAGCGGGTTGTTTTCCGAGATGGTGCTGATAGACGCAAACACGGACCGTGCGGAAGGCGAAGCAATGGATTTAAGCCATGGCTTGCCGTTTGCAAGGCCAATGGAGATTTACGCGGGAACTTATGACGATGTTGCCGGCTGCGGCCTGGTTATCATCACCGCAGGCGCAGGCCAGAAACCTGGCGAAACGCGGCTTGACCTTGTCAACAAGAACGTGGGGATTTTCAAACAGATTATTCCTGAGATTCAGAAAAAGAATACTGAGTGCACCTTGCTGATTGTTGCAAATCCGGTCGATATCCTGACTTATGCAGCGCTGAAGCTTTCCGGATTCCCGTCGAACCGCGTTATCGGCTCCGGGACGGTGCTGGACTCTGCCCGTTTGAAATATCTTATTGGGCGTCACCTGGGGGTGGACAGCCGCAGCGTCCATGCCTATATTATCGGCGAGCACGGCGACAGCGAACTGGCTGTGTGGAGCAGCGCGAATGTTTCCGGTATTCAGCTGAACCGGTTCTGCGAGCAGTGCAATTATTTTGACCACCAGAAAAATATGCAGAAGCTGTATGAAGACGTGCGCGACAGCGCCTATGAAATTATTAAGAAAAAGGGCGCGACTTACTATGGCATTGCCATGTCGGTGCGGCGCATTTCAGAGTGCATCTTGCGCGACGAGCACTCCATTCTGCCAGTTTCCAGCCTGATTGAAGGCCATTACGGGCTGAACGGCCTGTGCATGGGTGTGCCGACGATTGTTGGAAGAAAGGGCATTGAAAAAGTGCTGGACATCAACCTGAGCGGGGAAGAACAGCTTCAGCTGATGCAGTCGGCGGAGGCACTCAAAAAAGTGCTTGATTCGCTCGACCTGCCAAAGTAGTGGAAACAAATATTCGGCGGTCCCCCAAACGGGGGCCGCTTTTTTTGCAGATAAACCGAAGAACATAAAAACTGAACGAATCGATAATCTAAAAAATTATTTTATTTAATTACTTAAAATAATATTGACAAGTTTCGGCATAAACTTTATCCTGTTAATATGAGATTCTGGAAAGAAGAGTTTGTAGGCCTAGTTCTGCTTGTACTCACTTGCTCAGCCTTATCTTTTATTGTAATAATTTTATGGCAATTATATTGCAGGATAAAGAGGTGCTTTATGAAGCAACGGGAATTGTTTAATAAAAATTTCATCATTATTTTCATTTGTGATGTATTGTCAAATATCAGTGACGCATTTTGTTTGTTCGCTGTTAGCTGGCATATTATTTCTGTGACAAAGTCGTCAATCTCACTTTCGTGGTATGCGGTTCTTGGCATTATACCGGTTTTGTTCTGCTTCCCGATTGGGGGTGCAGCTGCCGACAAATTCAGCAGAAAGAAAATAGTAGTCTTTGCGGATTTATTAAGGGGGATTACTTACCTAGGCTGTGCCGCCTTTTTGTACATGAATCCCGTGAACCTTTGGAGCCTCTATCTTTTATCCTTTATTCTGGGAATATGCGAGGGCTTTTATAGCCCCGCCATGACAGCCATTATCCCCAATGCGGTTGCGGAGGAATCACTCGTAAAGGCAAATTCGCTTTTCAGTGTAGACTCAGGCCTTTCCATGATTATTGGCGTTTTATTAGGTGGCATCTCTGTTTCTGTTTATAAAGTGGAGTTAATCATATTTGCCGCCGGCATTATTTATATTGCCTGTTTTGTGCTGGAAACTCTTCTCAGCAACAATCTGCAGACCTTTCAGCAAGAGAAGATTGCAGGATCTGTCAGTAAATTTATGCTTCAAATTAAAGAAGGAGGCAAATACCTGAAAAGCAAAAAAGCCCTTTGGACAATTTTTATATTTTTCCTTGTGGTGAATTTCTTAACTTCACCTCTCTCAACGATTTATCTTCCATTCCTCTTTAACCAGATTTTAGCGGCGAAAGCAGTCCAGCTTTCCTATGTACAAATCAGTTATGGTGTGGGCTATATTTTGTTAGCGTGCCTGTCAATAACTGTGTTAAAAAGACGCGACAATATCAAACAGATTTTTTTAGGAATATTACTTGAAGGGCTTACTATATTTGCCGTAGGATTTACAGTGAATCCTGTTCTACTGATGCAAGGCTCAAAGTCAATGAATATAAACTGTATTATTTTTATTGCATCTGTCATAGGCTGCGGCGTTTCCCTTGTTAATATTAATATCAATACATATTTCCAGGCTGTTGTGGAAGACAGCTACCGCGGCCGGGTAATCGGCTTAATCAATGTAATGCTGAAAATCGCAATGCCCTTGGGGTATTTGATCGGCGGTTTTTTGAGCAATGTAATCCCGATGTTCTTAATCTTTATTGTGACGGGAATCTTCCTTATGGGACTAACCATATTGATTTCACACAGCAAGAGAAATTTTTTCGTGCCGAATCAAAATGATGAAACGCAAATTTAGGAAATAACTTCTTCGGTGCCTTAATGAATTACTGGCGGTCCCCCAAACGGGGGCCGCTTTTTGCGTTTTCAGGGAAACAACTGTTCCAACCCAGATTCTACCGTAAAATTTTCCTTGGCAAAAATTTTTTGAATTTTTTAATGCAATATTCGTTTTCTGCAATTACCTCGGTTGACATCCGGATGCGGAGGGAATATAATGAGTGTGTTAGCAGACGCTAACTCATAGAGAAGCAAAGGAGGGAAAAACATGGCGGAGAAAACACTCAACAACCTGCAGGTAGGCGGAAAAGCGAAAATCGTGCAGGTCAAAGGCGAGGGTGCGCTGCGGCGCCATCTGCTTGATATGGGCCTTACCCCACACACGGAAGTAATGGTGCAGAAAGTTGCGCCGATGGGCGACCCAATCGAGATACAGCTGCGTGGATATGAACTGACGCTGCGGCTTGACGATGCCAAAAATATTATAACTGAGGAGTGACGGCGATGATTTTTGCTTTAGCCGGCAACCAGAATTGCGGAAAAACGACCTTGTTTAACCAAATGACGGGTTCTAACCAGCATGTTGGCAATTTCCCAGGCGTTACAGTAGAACGGAAAGACGGCGTGATACGCGGGCACAACTCTGCTACGGTAGTTGACCTTCCCGGTATTTACTCGCTGTCCCCGTATTCCAGCGAAGAAATCGTCACGCGTGATTTCCTGCTGAAAGACCATCCGGACGGCATTATCAACATTGTAGATGCTACTAATATTGAACGAAATCTCTATTTGAGTATGCAGCTGATTGAACTGAATATTCCAATGGTGATTGCGCTGAATATGATGGATGAAGTCCGCGCGAACGGCGGCACCATCAAGATTGAAGAATTTCAGGAACAGATTGGCGTGCCGGTCGTCCCCATCAGCGCCAGCAAAAACGAAGGTGTGGGCGAGCTGATCGATGTTGCGCTGGAAACGGCGCGCATGAAGCGCCAGCCGAAGCGCCAGGATTTTTGCAGCGGCGCGGTTCACAGAACCGTACATTCTGTTGCACACATGATTGAAGACCATGCACAGCGCATTCACATTCCGCCGCGTTTTGCCGCCACCAAGCTGGTGGAAGGTGACGCACCTATGCAAAAAGCACTGGAGCTTTCGCAGAATGAGGTTGAGATGATTGAGCACGACGTGACCGAAATGGAGCGTGAGCTTGACACCGACCGTGACGCTGCTTTGGCCGATATGCGGTATACCTTTATTGAAAAGCTCTGTTCTACGACGGTCGTGCGCATGGGCGAGTCAAAAGAACATAAGCGCAGTGTAAAGATTGACAAAATTTTCACAGGCAAATACACGGCAATTCCGATTTTCTTGCTGAACATGGCCTTGATTTTCTGGCTGACGTTCGGTGTCCTGGGCAAATGGCTGAGCGATCTGCTGGCAATGGGAATCGACGCTGTAACGCAGGCGGCAGCAGCCGGGCTGACGGCGTTTGGCACGAACGCCGTCATGAAATCGCTGATTATTAACGGCGTTTTTGCCGGTGTTGGAAGCGTGCTGCAGTTTTTGCCGATTATTGTCGTTTTGTTCTTGTTCCTTTCCATTTTGGAAGACAGCGGCTACATGGCGCGCATTGCATTTGTAATGGATAAGCCGCTGCGGAAGCTGGGCCTTTCCGGCCGCAGTTTTGTGCCGATGCTGATTGGTTTCGGCTGCTCGGTTCCGGCCATTATGTCGGCCCGCACGCTTTCCAGCGAACGTGACCACAAAATGACGGTTCTGCTTACGCCGTTTATGAGCTGCAGCGCAAAACTGCCGATTTACGCGGTCTTTACGGCGGCGCTCTTTCCGCACCATGCGGCGCTTGTCATGATTGTGCTGTATCTGTTTGGAATCCTGATGGGGGTACTGAGTGCTCTGCTGATGAAAGGAACGGTATTTCACGGTGACCCGGTGCCATTCGTTATGGAACTTCCGAATTACCGTATGCCAAGCATGAAAACCGTTCTTCTCCTTGTTTGGGATAAGGCAAAAGATTTTCTGGTGCGCGCGTTTACCGTAATTTTTACGGCGACCATCATTATCTGGTTTCTTCAGACGTTTGATGTGCGGTTTAATGTGGTTACGGATAGTAAACAAAGTATGCTCGCCGCTATTGGCAGCTTTATTTCTCCTATTTTTGCTCCGCTTGGTTTTTCCGACTGGCGCACTTCCACAGCTCTGCTTTCCGGATTTACCGCGAAGGAAGCCGTCATCAGCACCTTCGCTGTGCTGATGGGAACAAACACCGCTGGCCTTGGAGCAGCGCTTACCAAAATCTTTACCCCACTTACGGCGTTTTCGTTCCTCATTTTTACGTTGCTTTACACCCCATGCATTGCGGCAATCAACGCGGTGCGCAATGAACTCCGCAGTGTAAAAAGCGCCGTCGGTGTGGTCCTTTACCAATGCGGTTTCGCCTGGCTTGCAGCTTTTCTGGTGTATCATATTGGCCTGCTTTTTCTTTAGAAAGAAAAAGCAGGAGAAAAAGAAACCATTGAAACACAAAAAGAAGCATTCAGCGATTTACAGATTTCCGGTGATGGTATGCGTACACTGAAAACTGGGAGAGCTTTTTCAGCAGGGAGAAGCAGGAGAAAAAGAAACCGCTGAAGCGCCCAAAGAAGCATTCGACGATTTACAGACTTGCAGTTCCAGTATACGGATACTGAAAATCGGGAAAGCTTTTTTTAGCAGAAAAAAGCAGGAGAAAAAAAAACCGCTGAAGCACCCAAAGAAGCATTCGGCGATTTGCAGACTTGCAGTTCCAGTATGCGGATACTGAAAATCGGGAGAGCTTTTTTTATCAGAAAAAAACAGGAGAAAAAGAAACACTGAAACAGGAAAAGAAGCATTCCGCAATTTGCAGATTTTCAGTTGCAGTATGCGTACGCTGAAAATCGGGAAAGGCTTCTTCAGCAAGAAAAAGCTCCGTATCTATGAAAATCCGAGAGCAGCAAAGTAAGGAGGAATCCTATATGAATCCGTTTGACTGGTTCCTTTTAGCTGTCCTTGTGCTGTTAGCTTTTTTGGCCGCGCGTTACTCGTGGCGTCACCGCCACAGTGCCTGCGGCGGTGACTGCTCCGCTTGCCCATACCATAATGCGGAGTGTGAAAAGGCCTGCCGGCAGCACATCAAAAAAGAAAAAAGAAAATGATAAAAAAGACCGGCCGGGTTTCCGCGCCGGTTTTTTGTGGCTTTGCGAACAATGGCAGGCGGTTGAATATGAACAGCGCTTATGGTAGGATAAAAAAGAGAATAAGGGGGAATCTTGAGGTATGATTCACAACATCGTCTTTGATATGGGCTGGGTGCTTTTTTCCTATGAGCCGACGAAGTTTGTACATCAGTACTGCGCAAACCCTGCCGATGCGGAGCTACTGAACCGCGAGCTGTTCGAAGCGCCCGAGTGGGCAGAAACCGACCGCGGTACCCTGCCGGATGACCAGTACCTGAAACTTGTGCTGGGCCGCCTTCCAAAGCGCCTGCATCAGGTGGCTGCTCACCTGTACAATCACTGGGATGAGATGCCTTCACCGTTTCCTGCAATGCAGGAGCTTGCACGTACGCTGAAAGAAAACGGGTACCATCTGTTTCTGCTTACCAACATGAGCACACGCTTCTACCGTTTTTACAAAAGGATACCAGCGGTCAATTACTGTGACGGGATGGTTGTTTCTTCGGATGTACACCTGCTGAAGCCGCAGCCGGAGATTTATCGCCTTTTGTTTGAAAAGTTTTCTCTGAAACCGGAAGAATGCTATTTTATTGACGATCGCAGGGAAAACATCGAAGCGGGGGAAGCGCTTGGCATGGGAGGTTTCTGCTATGCACAGAACACGGAAGACCTGAAAAAAGCACTCCGCGCGGAAGGCGTGAAGTGCTGAAGGCTATTTGTGCGGTTCTTCTTTTCGCTGCAGGCTGTCAAGGCCAAGGCTTTCGTTCAGCAAAGAGCCGGTGGTAACGGAATGGCTGCCATATTTTTCGCGGATTCCGAAAAGTGCTGCCTCAAGATGTTCTTCCCGGTCATGCTGCGGGCGCGCGGCGGAAGCAAACAGGCACAGCTGCTCTTCCGGTGCGTCTTCCGGAACAAGGCTGGTGCCGGAAACGGCAAGCATACGAACCGGTGCGCTGAAATTCCAGCAGGAGCGCACAAGCTCCATGGCTGCGGCGCTTAGCTCCCGCGCAAGGTGCGTGGGAGTCTGCAGCGTTTTCTGGCGTGTGATGGTCTTGAGGCTTGGGTCTTTAATGCCAATCTGTATGACCCAGCATTTTACGCTCTGGCGGCGCATACGCGCCGCCACGCTTTCGCAAATGGCGGAAATTCCCCGGTGAATGTCTGCTTCGCCCACCAGGTCACGGCGGAACGTAACACTGTTGCCAACGCTTTTGACTTCCCGTGTGTCGCCGAAGCTGTGTACGGGGGCAGTATCAAGGCCATTGGCATAGTCCCAGAGCATGGCGCCTGCCTTGCCAAGGCGTTTTTCCAGAAAATCGCGGCGGGTTCCGGCAAGTTCCCCAATGGTATGAATCCCAAATTTGGAAAGGGCCTGCGCCATATGACGGCCGCAAAACAGCATGGAGTCTGCGGGAAGAGGGAAAAGAATCTCGCGAAAGTTTTTGCGGCTGATTACGGTTGTGGCATCTGGCTTTTTGTAGTCGCTGCCAAGTTTCGCAAAAATCTTATTAAAAGAAACGCCCACTGAAACGGTTATCCCTGTTTCCCGGCGAATCACAGCGCGAAGTTCATCTGCAATCGTCTTTCCATCGCCGAAAAGTGCCTGACTGCCTGTAACATCGAGCCAGCTTTCATCAATGCTGAACGGTTCTACCAGATCGGTATAGCGCCGGTAGATTTCGTTTATCTGTTGCGAAAACTTTTTATACTCCGAAAAATGAGTGTCCACGAGCACAAGCTCTGGGCACTTTCTTTTTGCCTGCCAGATGGTTTCCGCTGTGCGGATGCCAAGCTTTTTGGCAGGCTCATTTTTTGCAAGGATAATGCCGTGGCGGCTGGCCGGATCGCCGCAGACGGCCATGGGTACATTCTTTAGCTCCGGCCGGGAAACACATTCCACCGAAGCAAAAAATGAGTTACAGTCACAGTGAAGAATTGTTCTGTCCAACCGAAGTCACCACCCAAAGCAATCTAAGACAGATGTCAGCTTCTATTTTACCACATCGCTTATCTTTGAGAAAGCCTTAACCGAAAGGCGGCATCGGCAGGCTCTAATGCCTTTTAAAATAAAAATACCGCCGAACCGCTAACGAAAAATCCGCGGTCCGCCGGAACAAAAAAATTTATATTAATGAATGAAAAGACGGAACAGCGAAGCAAATCCCATGCCGAGAAGAATGGTAACCGGAAAAGTAACAAACCACGCAATGACAATGCTTTTTGCGGTAGACCAGTTGACTGCTGAGAAACGCTTTGCGGAACCAACACCCATGATGGAAGAGGAAATTACGTGCGTCGTGCTTACCGGCGCTCCCATTGCCGTCATAATCTGTATTACGGCGGCAGCCGAGGTTTCGGCGGCGAAGCCTTCCACAGGCTGTAGTTTTATCATGTTCATACCGACGGTCTTAATAATACGCCAGCCGCCCATCGAGGTTCCAAAGGCCATTGCCAAGGCACACACAAGCTTGACCCAAATCGGAATCCCATCGTGCACGCCAAGCTGGTGTGCGCTCACAAGCGCCATGGTTATAACGCCCATCGTTTTCTGGGCATCATTGCAGCCATGGGAATAAGCCATCAAGGCAGACGAGAAAATTTGCAGCTTTGAAAAACATTTGTTCACGAAGCGCTGTTTTGCGTTCCGCAGGATATGATACAGAAGCTTCATCACAAGAAAGCCGATTCCGAAGCCGATAAGCGGCGACGAAAACAGTGGAATAATGACCTTGTCCAAAATATTCTGCCAGTTTACAACTTTCAGGTCGCCAAAAACCAGAATGGAAGCGCCGACGAGGCTGCCGATTAATGCATGGGAAGAACTGCTTGGAAGGGCAATCATCCAGGTAAGCAGATTCCATACAATGGCACCGCAAAGTGCCGCGGCAATTACATACGGCGGCAGGACTTTGTTTACAATACCGGATGCAATGGTTTCAGCCACCTTGGCGCTGACGAGCGCACCGATAAAGTTCAGCGAGGCCGACATAATTGTGGCGGCCTTTGGTGTAAGAACCCGTGTGGAAACGGCTGTAGCAATCGAATTTGCGGTGTCGTGGAATCCGTTGATAAAGTCAAAAATAACGGAAAGTACAATAACGGTTATAAGCAGAGCCATAGACATAATTTGGCGACGATCCTTTCTGAGTTTAAAGATTGGACCCGTAAAACTTCACGCCCGAATGAAAAATGACTGGCAAACTGTGTATAATAAAGAAAAAGAAACCGTAAACATTTTACGTCAAATTAACACAACCATATCCAAGTATATTGTTTTTACGTCTTTCTGTCAATGAGGAAGCAGAAATTCGCCCGCGGTAATTTTTTGACGGAAAAGAAAATTATGGAAGCAAAAATCGCCGGAAAGGAACGAATGCCGTGAAATCCAAAGATGTGAAAACGCCGCGCGGCCGTTGGGGTGTGCTGACCGTTGCTGCAGCCGCTACATTCATGTCTGCACTTGACGGCAGCATCGTGAGCGTCGCCTTGCCAAAAATGGCGGGGGACTTGCAGATTGGCACGGCTGCTGTCACTTGGATTGTCAGTTTATACCTGATTGTCGTTTCCGTTTTTACGCTTCTGTTTGGCAGGCTGGGCGACTTAAAAGGGCAAAACCGGGTCTTTCGCTTTGGACTGCTGGTTTTTACCGGCGGTTCGCTGCTTTGCGGTATGATGCGCACTTTTGTGCTCTTGGCTGCGGCCAGGTCGCTTCAGGCTGTTGGCGCAAGCGCGATTATGGCGAACAGCCAGGGTATTATCACACGCACCTTCCCGTCGGAGGAACGCGGCCGTGCGCTTGGTATTAACGGTTCTTCGGTTGCGCTTGGCATGCTTGCGGGGCCGGCGCTTGGGGGACTAATTCTTTCGGTTGCAGAGTGGAAGTACCTGTTTTGGATTAATGTACCTATTGGTATTTGCGTGTACTTTGCCAGCCTTCATTTTTCGGGCGCGGCGGATACCCCAAAGGATGAAAAGCTTGATTTGCGGGGATTCTTCCTTTTTGCGCTTGCCGCGGTTCCGTTCTTTGCCGCGCTGGAGCTTGGACCGGGCGTAGGCTGGGAAAGCCCTGGCATCATTGCAGGCTTCGCTGTTTCCGTTGTATTTGCCATTCGGTTCTGCAGGGCGGAGCGTCAAAGCAAATATCCGCTGCTCGATTTTCAAATTTTTCACAATCGGTGGTTTACCGCCAGCATTTTCTGTGCTTTTACCTCATTTGTGGCAGTTGCCAGTTCCAACATCATTCTGCCTTTTTATTTGCAGAACGTTCGAGCCATGGGGCCAGCCGAAGCCGGAATGTACCTTACCATTTACCCGCTGGTGCTTGCCGCTTCCGCACCGGTCAGCGGAAGCCTTTCCGACCGGCTTGGGCCCGGCGTGCTAACCTTTGCAGGACTGGTGCTTACGGCGGCCGGCCTTCTGCTGATGGCAGGCTTAGGGGAAAAGACTTCCCGCCCGGTGCTGGGGCTGTTTATTGGAGTTATGTCGCTTGGAAACGGGCTGTTCCAGGCACCGAACAATTCCCTTGTGATGTCGATGCTTCCGCATGAAAAGCTGGGCGTGGGCGGCAGCGTGAATTCCCTGGTGCGGAATATGGGCATGGCGGTTGGAACGGCGCTTTCCACCGCAGTACTTTACGGTGTTATGAGCGCGAGCCTTGGCAGGCGTGTTACGGGGTTTGTTTCCGGCAGAAGCGATGTGTTCCTTGCTGGGATGCGCGCGGCTTACGGTATGGCTGCATCTATTTGTGCGGCGGGCGCGGCTGTTACGGCAGTGCGGCTTTTCCACGAAAGAAGGGGGAAAAAAGATGGGTGAAAAGGAAGAAAAATCGGCAAAGCCTTGGTTTGTCTATATCCTGCGCTGTGCAGACGGGACGCTTTACACTGGGATTACCGATGATGTAGAACGCCGCACAGCGGTACATAACGCCGGGCGCGGAGCGAAATACACCCGCAGCCGCAGGCCGGTAAAGGCGGTTTATAGGGAAACCTGCGCAGAAAAATCCGCCGCGCTCCGCAGGGAGGCGGCGGTCAAAAAGCTGAGCCGCGCCAAAAAGCTGGCGCTGATTGCTTCTGCTCAGTGTACAAACGGGTTGTAAAATCGGGAACCGTGGGCGAAAGTAATGATTAGGGCGCCGGTGCAGAAAACAACGGTGAAAATAAGCGAAATGCAGTCGGCTTTCGTTATGGGCCGGCCCATGTACCAGGTGCGCTTTTTATGCTTGCCAAAGCCGCGCAGTTCCATTGCACTGGAAACGACGTTAATGCGTTCCATGCTGGAAAGAATCAGTGGCAGCAGGATAGCGGCGCAGCTGCGAATGCGGTTGCCAAGCTTCGCCTTTCGGCTCATTTCGATTCCGCGGGCTTCCTGCGCGTTTTTGATCTTTGTGTAGTCATCCTGCACATCC
The DNA here is from genome assembly GCA_023417635.1 of Bacillota bacterium. GTDB lineage: Bacteria > Bacillota > Clostridia > Oscillospirales > Acutalibacteraceae > Thermocaproicibacter. Next base: position 18,409 of record JAEZFF010000100.1, read on the forward strand.
GGTATGTAGCGCAGGGCGATGGCGATGGCATAGCTGACTTTGTAGCTTATGCCAATGCGGTTCATCGAGGCCGCAAATTCGCTTGGGTTCGTCGTTACGAGGAAGAGGAATACCGCCGGAACAATGGTGAGGTATTTCAGCAGAATGTTCAGTTCATAAAAAAGCTGCTCTGCGGTAATGTCATAGCCGGGGAGAAAATGGCACACAAAGGTCCAGGTGCCATAGATTTTCGAACCCTCATAGGGGGAAAAGACAAAAACGGCAATCAGGTTGACGCACAGGAAGAAAAGAATGAATTTAAAAACGGCACTGATCTGCCGCCACTCCGTTTTGGAAATACGGAATAAAATCATGCTGACAACCAGCATGACGGCAAGGATGCGGGTGTCGTAAGTCAGCATACTGGTAACGGACCAGAGAAGAAAGAAAATCAGCTTCGTTACGCCGCACAGGCTGTGAAGCCAGGTGTTTTTCTCCTCGTAAGAAATCATGTGCGTTTTCTTCATGGTTTAGCCTCCGTGATTTCCGCCTGCTCGGCACGCTTCCGACGGTCGCAGAGGATAAAACGTTCTGCAAAGCCGGAAACGTCGTCAATGCCGCACCGTTGGGCAAGGTCGTAAAGGCTGGTGCGCTTCAGGTATGCTTTTTCGGCGGTTTCAGTGCTGGTGAGCACTTTTGCAGGGGATTCGTCTGCGAGAAGGCAGCCCTGCGAAAGCACCAGTGCCCGGTCAGTGTATTCCAGCATCAGGTGCATATCATGTGTTATCATCAGAATCGTAATGCCGTTTTCGCGGTTCAGGCGGCGGATAAATTCCATGATTTCTGTGTAATGCCGGTAATCCTGCCCAGCCGTCGGTTCGTCGAGAATTAAAATTTCGGGGTTTAGCACCAGGATGGCGGCAATGGTGACACGCTTTTTCTGCCCGAAACTCAGGGCGGAAACCGGCCAGTTGCGCATGGGGTATAAGCCGCAGATGCGCAGAGAATTGCAAACACGCTCTTTTACTTCTTCTTCCGGAAGGCCGCGTGTGCGCAGGCCAAGTGCGACCTCGTCAAAAATCATAGGCTTTGAAATCATCTGGTTGGGGTTCTGCATCACAAGGCCGATGCGGTCGCCGCGCTCTTTTATGGAAAGCGGGGAGATGTCGTTTCCGTCCAGCCGTATGGAACCGGAATCTGGATGGAGGAACCCGCAGATAAGGCTGGAAAGCGTGGATTTTCCAGCACCGTTTTGCCCCACAAGGCTAACCATCTCGCCGCGGTGCAGCGTAAAGCTTATGCCCTTTAGCACCGGTTCGCCGGGCGTGTAACTGTAAGAGAGGTCTTGCACTTCCAAAGTCGGTTTTTCTTTGGGTGCAGGTTCCGGTAAATTTACGGAAGTAAACCAATCCTGCACTTTTTTCCGGTAAAGAGTGAGATCCATTGTTTCAATATGCTGTGGGTGTGACTCTTCCGTTATGGTGCAGCCAGCGTATTTCAGCGCGCTCAGGTAAAGCGGTTCACGGATTCCCTGCTGCTCAAGGACGCTGCCCGCGAGCAGGCGGTCCGGTGCTGTGTCGGAAACAATGCGTCCGTCACCAATAACGATGATACGGTCTACGTCGCGCCACAAAACGTCTTCCAGCCGGTGCTCAATAATCAGAACGGTTTTGCCGCGTTCCCGGTGGATGGTGTCAATCAGCTCAATGGTGCGTTTCCCGGTTGCCGGGTCCAGATTGGCGAGGGGCTCGTCAAAAAGCAGAACATCCACGTCGCTGACAAGAACATCAGCCATAGAAACACGCTGCTTCTGCCCACCGGAAAGTGCGGATGGCGCATGGTGCAGAAATGGCAGAAGATCCACTGCTTCTGCGGCGCGGTTCACACGGCGGAACATCTCTTCCTGCGCCACGCAGTCATTTTCTAACGCAAAAGAAATATCTTCCGCCACCGTAAGGCCGAGGAACTGGCCGTCGGTATCCTGCAGAACGGTGCCTACGGTTTTGGAAAGCCCAAAAATCCCCTGCTTGTCCGCGGGGCGGCCGTTAACAAGACATTCCCCAGTGTTTGTCCCAGAAAAAGAGCAGGGTACAAGCCCGTTAATGCAGTTTGCAAGCGTGGATTTTCCGGAGCCGGAAGGCCCCAGTATCAGGACTTTTTCGCCCGGATTAATGCGGAGATTAATGTCGTGGAGAGTTGGTTCAGCCTGTGTGCGGTATTTAAATGTAAAGTTCTTAAACTCTATAATTGGTTCCATAAATTCATCCTTTTTGGGGCGTAAACAAATACAAGAGGCGGCAGCCGGAAAGATGGCTGCCGCCCTTGGCCGGAGCAAGACCGGCTGCTAGTCTTCCTTCTTCAGACTGGAGGACTTGCCCGCAATTTTGGTGTAGGCAACACAGATCAGCGTGCCGAGGACTGCCACAATGACAATGTTGCAGACGAATGCAACAAGACCCTGAGTAAAGACCTTGTTGGCAGGTTCGGAGTAAATGAGGATGTCCAAAACCGGTGCGAGCACCACCCATGCAACGAGGTTCGCAAGGATTTGGACTGCGTTGAACATAGCACCCTGCTTTTTCCCGAAACCGCCTTCCTGAACGGCAAATTTCTTTGCAAACAGGCCGACCGCAATTCCAAAAAGAGCATCGGGGAAAACCCAGCTCCACCAGACGCTTCCGTAAAAGAGCGCATCGCCCAGTGCATGGCCAAGCAGGCCGATAATGCCGCCCGCAGCCGGGCCGAACACAGCGGCAAAGAACGCCAGCAGAGCGGCGCGCACCTGCAGTGAGGTGTTCGGGATGAACCCAATCGGAATCTGAACTTCCGTCAAGGCAACGAAAAGCGCGGTGCCAATTCCTGTCGCCACAACTTCCCGAATGCCGAATTTTGTTTTTCCCATTTTTCTTCCTCCATTCTCCCTTTTGCCTGATAATTTTCAGACAATCAACATTCAATATTATACCTGCTCTCTGTAAAAATGCAATACGCCGGGGGGCAGGAACCGTGGCTGTTATGAATCTTTTCGACAGGAGGCTGCAAAAAACTTTGGATGTTGGATTTTACTGCTTGTTGAAGCGGCGGCGAAGAAGAAGAAGGGCTTTTTTTTCTATGCGCGAAACGTACGAGCGTGAAATTCCAAGTCGCTGTGCCACTTCACGCTGTGTAAGCGGCCTGCTTCCGTCCAGCCCATAGCGCAGGCGGATGATGGTGCGTTCCCTTGGTTCGAGCACCTCGTCTATGTATTTTCGCAGCTGCTCTGACTTAATTTTGCAGTCTATATTTTCCACAATGTCATCATCGGAAGCCATTGTGTCCATCAGCGTCAAGGCATTGCCATCCTTGTCTGTGTCGATTGGCTCATTCATGGAAATATCCTGCGCGCTTTTTCTCGCGGAACGAAAATACATGAGCACTTCATTTTCAATGCATCTGGCCGCATAGCTGGAAAGGCGGATTCCTTTGGAACTGTCGAAGGTGTTTACCGCCTTAATGAGGCCGATGGTTCCAATAGAAATAAGGTCATCTTGGTCGGAATACCCCGAATAGTACTTTTTTATGATGTGGGCAACAAGGCGAAGGTTATGTTCAATCAGCTTTGCTCGCGCGTCTGCATCTCCGCCGCGCATCCGCTCCAGGCATTCCCGCTCTTCTTTGGCGGAAAGAGGCCGTGGGAAGGAACCGGAGTCCGTAACGTGCAGGACCAGAAAAATCAGGCCGGAAACGGCAGCACCCAGTAAAGCACTGAATAGCATGGCGATTACTCCCCTCGGCGTCAAATAACATCAGTATATGCGGGAGCGGAATTTCTGTTGCAAGTCCGGGCTGAATTCCTGAAATGCGTGTGACAGAGCAGGGCCTTTGCTTGCCTTTTTGGGCGAAAATCGTTACAATATGGGGTAAAAGGCCGCAAATCTGTATGCCAAGAGCAAAGCGGAGCCGAAGGGCTTGCGGTGCGTTTCAAAAATGTATCAAACCAAGCGGAGGTATTCGAGTGGAAATCCATACAACGGAAGAGAAGCAGAAAAAGCACAAACCCATTAAGACAATTCGTTTGATTCTGGCCGGGGTCATCCTCTGTGCCGCGATAGGAGCTGGGTGCTTCCTTTTTGGCCGCTCGTCGGCCGGTGCGGGTCAGCAGACGCAGGTGTCGGCCACAGTGCTGAAAAATCAGCTGGAAACGATTAATGAACTGGCAAGCGTTTCCTACTCGTACACAAACATGGCACAGTTTGAAAACAGCAACGATTTTTACGGTATGAAGATTCCGTTTACAACGAAAAGCTTCCTTATTACCTATGACGGTGTGATTAAAGCGGGCGTAGACCTGCGGCAGGCCAAGGTTTCCGTAAACGGGAAGTCTGTTTCGGCCAAGCTGCCGGAAGCTAAAATCCTTTCGCATACCATCGATGAAAACAGTGTGAAAACATATGATGAAAAAACCAGTATTTTTAATGCGCTTACTGTGGAGGACTTTAAGGCTTTTCAGACGGACCAGAAAACGGCTATGGAGAAAAAAGCGGTGGAACGCGGTCTGCTGACGGAAGCAAAAAAGAAAGCGGCAAACTGCGTAGAGTCTTTCCTGAAATCCGCATTGCCGCAGGGTTATAGCTGCAGGCTGGAGTAAAATTACCGAAAAAGGCGGGGCAGTTCATTTTGAACGGCCCCGCCTTTTTCTATCAGAAAGATTTTACAGGTTGGATGTAAGGTAATCGACAGCAAACTGGGCATACATGGCGGCACCGGTTTCCAGCACATTTTCGTCAATTGTAAAGTGGTCGCTGTGCTGCGGTGTATGGCCGCCGCCTCCGAGCAGAGCAAATGCCGATTTGCAGAGAGGAGTATAATCTGCAAAGTCCTCGCCGCCCATAATCATTGGAGATTCTTTAATAAGGTCTGGGGATTGAGCGACCTTCTTGGCAGAACCGAGCGCAAGCTTTATGGCGTCGGGATCACTGACAAGCACTTCGGTCATCATCTTATATTCCACTTCGGCGGTGCAGCGGTATGCGGCAGCTGTTTCTTTTGCAATGCGCTCAATCATACCGGGCAGGGCATGGTGCAGTTCTACATCAAAACAGCGGCAGGTGCCCTCCATTGTTGCTTCACCGGCAACAATATTAAACCGCGTGCCGGAAACAAGTTTTCCTACGGTTACAACGCAGGGCTTCATGGTGGAAATTTCACGGCTTACGATGCTCTGCAGGTTCATAACAATCGCAGAAGCCGCAAGCGTTGCGTCCATGCCTGCTTCCGGCATGGAACCATGACTGACTTTGCCGGTAACTTTTATTTTGAAAATATCAGCCGCAGCCATGGAAGCGCCTTGGCGCAGCCAAAGGGTGCCGGCCGGGAAAATTGAAAAGATGTGCATGCCAAAAATCATGTCTACGTCTTTCAGGCCATTTTGCTTAATAACAGCTTTGGCGCCTTGAGCAATTTCTTCGCCCGGCTGAAAAATCAGCCTTACCGTGCCGTGAAGCTGGTCTTTCATGCCTGCAAGGATTTTGGCAGCGCCAAGAAGCATGGATGTGTGCGTGTCGTGCCCGCAGGCGTGCATGAGGCCAGGGTTTTCTGACTTAAACGGGACGTCTGTTTTTTCGGTGATGGAAAGAGCGTCAATGTCGGCGCGCAGCGCAACTGTCTTTCCGGGAAATGCACCCTTTATTTCACCAATCAGGCCGGCTGGCTCAAGCAGACGGTAAGGAATCCCATCCTTCTCCATTTCGGAAGCGATGAGTTTTGTTGTTTCCGTTTCATGAAAACTTGCCTCCGGGTGGCGGTGAATCTCTTCCCGCATCCCGATTATGTACGGCGCTATTTCATGCGCTGTTTCTTTGATTGTTTTAGCCATTGCTGTTTTCCTCCTTATAAAATTTAAAATCCGGGCTCGTTTACTAATTTTTTGAAAGTAATAAGACCGAATTTTACTACCTTATTTTACATCCAACAGGGAATGGATGGCGAAATAATTTTTGAAATTCAGATATAGTTTTTCAAAATGCCTGCAACCAAAACAGACACGATTGTAACGCAGACAAAGCCTGCTACCAGCATTTTCGGCATCAGTTCGCCGGAAATGGTTTTGCGCTCTTCCGGATCTTTTACGAAGGCAAGCGCTTCGTTAACCAGCATTACATTCAGCGGGAACCCAAGAAATGCGTTGAGGACGATTGCGTAGCAGGACCAGAAAGATTCCTGCTTGAAAATTTTATGCGAGAGAAAGGCAACCGCTGTAAGGCCAACTGCGGCAACGACTGTAAGGCCCAGTGTAATTCCGATAACGGGCAGCAGCAGCTTTGGAGTTGCAAACGAGAAAGAGCAGAAAAGATAAGCCAAAAGAATGGTCATCAGAATTCCGTCAGATTTTGCTTTGCCCAGCGCGTCGGATTCCAGAAAACCAAACTCGTTGGCGAAGAATCCGAGAAGCAGGCACCATACATACTGCGACACATACCCTTTGGTAAGCACCTGCAGAAGATATGAAATGAGTGCTATGACGGCAAGTTTCAGGATAATGGTATTGACACTCCAGAATTTTTCTTTTTTCGTGGCCTTTTTTGAATTTTCGACCGGCTGTTCTGAAACTGTGGTGCTTTCTGAGGTCAGTTTGCCTTCTGTGTAGAGACCATGCAGCCGTTCGGTTTCCTTGCGCAGGCAAAGCGCAGCAAGAGGAAATCCAACGATTGCCTGTGCCACCATGGTGACCAGAGCAACCAGCTGAGCGGTGGTGTTGCCCTTCAGCTTTGCTGCTTCCGACATAATGGAAGCGGCGATGGCGGCGCCGGTCAGCACAGGCGTTGCAGCAATGGCGTTTGGCCTGCCAAACAGCGCACCGCCAAGCGTAAGCGTAAACAGACTAATAGCTGCGATGCCCATCAGGCTGATTACAACAGTGCGCCACTGGGCAATCATCTGCCTCCGGTTAATGAGCGTGCCAAGGTGAATGATCAGCAGAACAACGGTTAGGCTGTAGATTGGCGCGGTCAGCCCGGCTGCGGCCGCAAGGTTTGCAGGGAGGATGGTCCAAAAGCCCGCAATCAGTGCGACCATCATAATAAGTGCGCTTGGCACTTTCCCTCTGGTGATTTTGGAAACATATTCGCCAAGCACCATAACGGCCATGAGGATGGCGAATGCCAGGAACTGATTTGACGAGATGTACGCTTGAATGGCTCCCATAACTACCTCCATTCTTCGGGGCGAACCCCGAATGTGTTTTGCTTAGCCTGTATCAGCTGGCAAAACAGTGCTTCCTGCCAAAGCGCCTCTTTCTCCTTTTCTTCAAATCCCGAATAACCGGCGGAACTTTGAAAACAGCGCGTCTTAAAGAAGACTGTTCAATGAGCCTAACTGATATTGATTTAAAAGGTTAAACCAAAAAAGCGAATTTGTCAATTGATAATTACAAATAATGTAAAATTATCAACAAATATTTTCTTGAGGTGCTGAAAAGGCCTTTATTTGGAGGAAATGTCTAGGGAATTAGTCCTCCGGAAAACAAAAAAATCCCCCCTCGACCAAGGGGGGAGAAAACATCTTTTTAGGAAAGAAGCTTTTTTTCACGTGCTTTTTCGACGGCCATCAAGCGTGAGGAAACGTCCAGTTTCCCAAAAATACTCAGCACATGGGTTTTTACGGTTGCCTGTGAAATGCAGAGTTTTTCGGCTATTTCACGGTTGGTAAGGCCGCGCGAAAGTTCCTGCAGAACTTCCGTTTCGCGGGAGGTAAGGGCTTCCGGATCTTTTGGTACGCAGGCGGGGCCGCCGCATACTGCGATGGTATCGCAGAGGAATGCGGCCGCGGCGCTGCCAAAAATGCTGTTTTTTCGGTTCCGTACGTCGAGCTCGTGCAGCAGCGGAAGAAGCGTTTTACGCTCTAAAAAGAAAGGCTGCAGAATCCGATTTTCTGATGCAGAAGAAATTGCTTCGCACAGAAGATTCGTGATGGTTTTTTCGTTTTGCGGTGTTCCTCCGTCCTGTTCCAGTATACAGATTTTCAGCAGGTCGGCTTCCGTGAGCCTTAGAAGATTCTGACTTTCACGGGAGGCAGTGAGCACGCCTTCCACTTCTTTGGCAGCTTCCGCACTTTTGCCCATACTTTTTCCCATTAGGATGCGCGCACGCAGCAAATGTAGGAACAGCCCACGGCTGGAACCTTTCTGTTTTTCAATCTCCTGCAGAATCTGCTCGGCCATGTCGGGCGGAAGGTTTTCGGTGCAGGCCATGTCGTAAAGCAGACGGCTTAATGTAAGGAAACCGTAACC
>JAEZFF010000018.1 GCA_023417635.1 Bacillota bacterium
TCATGTTCTTTTAGAATCCTGATGATCTGTTCCTCGCTGAACCGCTTCTTCATGTTAATCACTCCATTTGCATTTTATCATATTGTGACTAACTTTTCTATTGGCTCAGTTTTCGGGGATCAGGTCAGGTATAGATATCGCCGCCATTCATTAGGAATCGCTTTGCAAAGTTATTGCGCAACATATGAGGATGAGCTTTCTTTAATCCAATGCGTGAGGCATACATTCTAAAATTTCTCTCAAAGTCACTTATTTGTACTGGCTTCCCATTATTAGTGCAAAACAAATAATCACTGTCCCTGTATCGATCTTTAAATTGCAGCCAACTTTTCAAGGCTTTACTCATTTCAGGACTAAAAAAAACCATTCTGCCCTTTTTCCCTTTTGTATTCTCAGGTGGCAGATAGATTGAACGCCTAACCATGTCAACATCTGATAGCTGAATCAGCAGGGTTTCTCCTATCCGCATGCCTGTATCCATAATTAGCTCTGTAATGGTACAATCCCTATATTCAAAGAATCTTGACTTATCAAAACAGTGGAGTAGGTTCTTGAAATCTTCATCAGAAATGAAATCTACTGCTTTATGTTCGTTTGTCAACTTCTTTTTAATTCTTGAAAAAGGATTTTGCCTAATGTAGTGATTATCGGTGAGATAATTAAAAAACACTTTCATATTGCGGAGATAGTTATTAATCGTTATTTCACTAATAGGCTTGTTAAAATCAGGCCTATTTTGGGGTGTATTTAACTTTTTGGACTGTTCATTTGCAATGACTGTATATTTGCCCCTGCCCCTCAAATATTGTATGTATTCTTTGATATGTCCCTCTTTGACAGCGGCTGCTTCCGTCACCTTCTGAACCTCTACCATATACTTTTCAAAGATTCTCAATGATTGTTCATAGCTCTGCATGGTCTTAGGCCGTAAATCTCGCATTTGACAATCGCTCATAAAATCGTCAATATCATAATCGAATTGAACCATAAAAACACTCCCTTACTTTACAGATGGAATCAAAATTCACACCCAATAAAGCAAGGGAGTTTATAGGATTGATAACAAAAAGTTTATTGGATTGAAAATACTTTTCATGCACATTTTCGGAATATTCATAGGTGTAGAAAATTCAAAAAATGGCTTGTTTCCTGACTTTACGCTGTTTTCATGTGGAGCCTGAGCCGGTCGGAAATCATGGCAATAAATTCGCTGTTTGTTGGTTTGCCGCGCGTATTGTGAATGGTGTAGCCAAAATAGGAATTGAGGACATCCACATCGCCGCGGTCCCATGCAACTTCTATGGCATGCCGGATAGCGCGTTCCACGCGGGAAGCCGTTGTATTATAAAGCTTAGCGACGCCTGGATAAAGCTGCTTTGTTACGGAATTAATAATATCCGGGGTTTCAATCGCCATAATAATAGAGTCCCGCAGATAATGGTAACCTTTAATGTGAGCCGGAACGCCTATCTGGTGCAGAATTTCAGTTACCTGAATCCGCAGGGAAGGTTCTTCCGCAACAGCCTGCGAAGAAGTGGCAGGAAGATTCATGCCGCTCATGGAGCAAAGATGCAAAATCCTGTCAGCCAGGTCGGCAGCGTCAAACGGAGAAACCGCAAAATAGGCGGCGCCGGATGTCATAACTTCGCGCTCAAGGGTTGGGCTTGTAAAACTGGAAACAATAATAAACAGGGGCTGCTTACCGGAAACTTTGGAATGGGTTGCTTTCATAACGCCAATTCCGTCAAGGCGGGGCATAAAAAGCTCGGAAAGCACAACATCCGGGTGGTCTGCTTCTACTTTTTCAAGCAATTTCATACCGTCCTTCTGGGTATAGGAAACCTCTAAGCCTGCATTTTCAAAAACTCGACCGGACTCGCTGCGAAATTCGTCACTGTCGTTTGCTATGAGAAGTTTAATCTGCTTTTCCATCTGTAATGTCCCCCTAAATTGATTTATTGTAACACTAGAATACCATATATTGGTAATAATGGCAATAGGTTGAAGAAACTTTTTTTTATTTCAGAGGGAAACAGACAGAAGGCTAACGGGAAGAGGCTGCTTTTTCCTGGTTGGCGACAGAACTTGACTCTGTCATCATGCTTTCGGCAAAAATCCCGTACCCGCGTGTTGGGTCGTTTACAAAAACATGAGTAACGGCACCAGCCAGTTTTCCATCCTGAAGAATAGGGCTGCCGCTCATGCCTTGGACAATTCCACCCGTCTGGGATAAAAGCTGTGGGTCAGTAATATGCAGCACAAGGTTTTTGCCCTGAGCGCTGTCCCGGTAATCAATTCGCTCAATCTGCACATCATAAAGGTGAGGGGCAGTTCCGCCAATGGTCGTATATACTTGGGCAGGGCCGGTTTTTACATCCTGCTTCATGGCAATTTTTACGGCTTTTCCCTGCACGGAACGGTTCATAATACCGTAAACACCTTCGTCGACGTTAGCGCTCAAAGAACCAATGGCATGGCTGTCGGAAAAATATCCGCGCAGTTCGCCCGGTGTGCCCTGCACGCCCTTTGTTACGCCGCTAATGGTGACCGGCACAATATCTCCGCTCAAAAGCGGCATTAGGCGCCCGGTATCAGCATCACAGATGCCATGGCCAAGCCCTGCAAAAGTTCTGCGGGCAGGGTCGTAAAAGGTCAGAGTGCCAATTCCGGCGGTGCTGTCGCGGACCCAAAGGCCAACTTTGTAAAGGCCGTCAGCTTCCGACTGCACTGGGCGGATGGTGATTGGCATTTTCTTCCCGTCGCGGTTGATGGTAAGCTCAATTGGGTGGTTCCCGGCAGTTTCAACCGCTTTTTCCACATCGGTATTGGCTGCCATTTTCTGCCCGTTTACAGAAAGAATAACGTCGCCGGTGCGAAGCCCTGCTTCTGATGCCGGGTTTACGGTACCGGAAGGGGTTTTAATATCCGCAAGCCCAACAACGACCACACCGTTTGTAAACATTTTAATGCCGAACGGCATACCGCAGAGTACGACGCAGGAATTATCTACAACGTTCACCTGAACGGGTTTTAAAGGAATGGTTTTGTAAAGCATTAATTTTGCCGAGTAAGTCTGCGGAAAATTTCCTGCATTTGCGGTAACTTCCGCAGAACCATCTTTCACAACGGAGAGCATCCCGTCGCTCCAGCTCAGATTTCCGCCTTTCGCGACGGTGTAAGAATCGGGAGTCAGATAATCCGCTGCGCCGACACCGCCTGCACAAAGCAAGCCAAAGGTTACGGTGGCTGCGGTTAGTCTTTTCAGAAATTTTTTCACAATTTCACCTCCCTGCACCGCCTTACTAATCTGCCACGCGGACCTCGTTTTTATGTTGCCAAATCTGCTGCACTTTGGCACAATATGGAAATCCGTTTTTTGAAATACCCTGTACCGGCGGCGTTTAAGGGACCTCGAATTTTGAAGGGGAACCAACTGGAAGTATTTTATTTTAGAAATAGAAAAATTGTAAAAAAATTTTTGAATTGTACATCATAAGCCCCGCGCGTTATAATGGTAAGCGGAAAATGCAGGAAGCAAAGGAGGCTCATGCTTTTATGAATCAGCAAAAACGGGTTATGGCGGTGCATGACCTTTCCTGCTTTGGGAAATGCTCGCTTACAGCGGCTCTTCCGATTCTTTCGGCGGCCGGTGTGGAGGCTGTGGCGCTTCCGACGGCGGTGCTTTCCACACATACAGGCGGTATTCCCGGTTACACGTTTCACGATTTAACGGAAGACATCCCTGCCATTGCCGGGCACTGGAAGTCGCTTGCCCTTCATTTTGATGCAATTTATACCGGCTACCTCGGCTCTTACAAACAGCTGAACCTTATTTCCAGTGTGATAGATGCTTTTAAAAGCAAAGACACGCTGGTGTACATTGACCCTGTTATGGCGGATGCCGGAAAACTGTACCGCTTGTTTCCCCCCGATTTTCCGCGCGGTATGGCAAAACTCTGCGCGAAGGCGGACTTGATTCTACCAAACATGACGGAAGCGGCGTTCCTTTTGGACGAGCCTTGCCGCGAAGGGCCGTACACCGCTGATGAAATCCGAAAAACCCTGCGCGGCCTCGCAGAACTGGGACCGAAAAAAATTGTGCTTACCGGCGTATGGTTTGAGCCGGAGAATCTGGGCTGTGCGGTGTATGATGCAGAAAAAGATTCTACGGGTTTTGCCATGAGCAGGCGTATTGAAGGTTTTTACCACGGCACCGGTGATGTGCTTGCCAGTGCCTTGCTTGGTGCGCTGATGAACGGTTTGCCGCTGCTGCAGGCGGCGCAGGCCGCGGTGAATTTTACAGAAGGCAGCATCCGCCGCACAAAGGAAGCGGGAACCGATGTGCGCTGCGGTGTGAACTTTGAAGCTGGCCTGCCGGAGTACATTCGCAGCCTTGGGCTTATCAAATAAGAAGCGCTTTTAGCGCCCTTTTATTTTGCCCGTTTAGCAGCGCTTTAGACAAACGTGTTCTGCCAGCTTTTTAGAGGTATCAAAGGCCTTTAAAATTTTGATTTTTTACCAGGATGCGCTTGTGCTATAATAAATTAAAAAATTTCGGAAAAGACAGTTTACAGAAAAGGTGATTTTAATGAGCCAAATCGTTACGGTCTATCGATTAAAATGCTACGCCGCACTTTCGCCTTCCCAGGAGGGCGAAAGCTGTTCTCTGCTGCCGTGGGATGACTCTGACCCCGGTATGCGTGGGGAAGACGACGGCGGCCGCGAGTATGTGCTGCCGGAAGGCTACACGCAGAGCACATCAAAAGATTATGTTCCGGAGATTCTCGGGCCGGAAGGCAACCGCTGTGAGCTGATACTGCACAATGACTGCCCCTTGCTGATAGACTCTAAAAAACGCCTTGCACATTTGTTGGAGCCTGTGAAAAAGATGGCAAGTTTCCGTGAAGCCGCAGGCATGACGATGGCAGAGTTGGCAGCGCAGCTTGGCGTAACGCAGAAAGACGTTTACAGCTGGGAAAATTTCGAAAAAGAACCGGATGAAGTGACGCTAAGGCGAATCGCGAAAATACTGGGATGCCGTGCGGAAGATTTTCGCTGAAACCCAGAAATTTCAGACTTTGGTGGCTTGAAATAGCGAAATTTTCTGCTATAATTAAAAGGTACATCAATTTAGTATACATTAAAGGGGAAATCCCCGTCAGAGGTGTAAATAAAAATGTTGTTGGAAGTAAAAAACCTGAAAGTAAGCGTAGACGGCGCGGCAATCCTGAAGGGCTTGGACCTGAACGTCGGCAAAGGCGAGGTTCATGTGCTGATGGGACCGAACGGCGCCGGAAAATCCACACTTGTCAATACCGTTATGGGCCACCCGCAGTATAAGGTGGACGAGGGTTCCATCTTTTTTGAGGGAAAAGACATCACGCATCTTCCGGCGAACGAACGCGCAAAAGCAGGGCTGTTTTTGTCGTTCCAAAGCCCGGAGGAAGTACCCGGTATCACGCTGCAGAGCTTTATGCGCACGTCGCGCATGGCAGTGACCGGGAAGCCTGTGAAGCTTTTTGCTTTTCAGAAAGAAATGGAAGAGAAAATGGCTTCGCTTAACATGGACAAAGAATATGCGGAACGCTACCTGAACGTCGGCTTTTCCGGCGGAGAGAAAAAGAAGGCCGAGATTCTGCAGATGCTTATGCTGAACCCGAAGCTTGCCATTCTCGACGAAACAGATTCCGGCCTTGATGTAGACGCGGTGAAGATTGTTTCGCAGGGTGTTGAAAAGTTCCGAAATGCAGAAAATTCCTTGCTTATCATCACGCACAACACAAAAATCCTTGAGTGCCTGAAGGTGGATTACGTTCACGTGCTTGTGGATGGAAAAATAGTTAAGACAGGCGGGGCCGAGCTTGTTGACCAGATTAACAAGAACGGTTTTCAGCAGATTTCCGCTGCTGCTGTCTGACGGCCCGGAGGGAAATGCAATGGAAAAGTTAAAGTCGCAGGTACAGGAGATTGACCGTACTGTTTACGATATTAAAGACAAAGTAAATGCTTCTTATGAGGTAGAAGAAGGCCTTACGCCGCAGATCGTCGAAGAAATTTCGAAGGCAAAAGGCGACCCCGAATGGATGCGGGAGTTCCGGCTGAAATCGCTGGAAATTTACAACAAAACCCCACTGCCGAACTGGGGCCCGTCGCTTGACGGGCTGAACATGAACAACATCATTACCTATATCCGCCCGAATACTCCGATGCGCGGAAACTGGAACCAGGTGCCGGACGACATTAAGAATACGTTTGAGCGCCTCGGAATTCCGGAAGCAGAACGCAAGTCGCTTGCCGGTGTCGGCGCGCAGTACGACTCCGAAGTCGTGTATCATAATGTGCGCGAGGAAGTCCGCCAGCAGGGTGTTGTTTATACCGACATGGAAAGCGCGCTGAAAGACCCGAAGTACGGCCCTATGGTACAGAAATACTTCATGAAGCTTGTCCCGCCGACGGATCATAAATTTGTCGCGCTGCATGGGGCAGTCTGGTCGGGAGGCTCGTTCGTTTATGTGCCGCCGCATGTAAAAGTTGCCATTCCGCTGCAGTCGTACTTTCGGCTGAATGCGCCGGGCGCTGGCCAGTTCGAGCATACGCTGATTATTCTGGGCGAAGGAGCGGACCTGCATTTTATTGAAGGATGCTCCGCGCCAAAGTACAACGTAGCGAACCTTCATGCGGGCTGTGTGGAGCTGTATGTGGCGAAGAATGCACACCTGCGCTACTCCACCATTGAAAACTGGTCAAAAAATATGTATAACCTGAACACCAAGCGCGCCCTTGTGGAAGAGGGCGGCACAATTGAATGGGTTTCCGGTTCGTTCGGTTCCCACGTTTCTTACCTTTACCCTATGAGTATCCTGAAAGGCGAAAATTCCCGTATGGAGTTTACTGGAATTACATTTGCAGGGAAAGGCCAGAACCTTGACACCGGTGCAAAAGTCGTTCATGCTGCACCGCACACGTATTCTAACATCAACACAAAGTCCATTTCAAAAGACGGCGGCGTGTGCACCTACCGCAGTTCGGTGGAAATACAGCCGCAGGCTTATGGCTGCAAATCTTCCGTGAACTGTGAGTCCCTGATGCTTGACGATCGCTCGCGCTCTGATACCATCCCGGTGATGGACATCCGCAATGACGATGTAGATGTGGGCCATGAAGCAAAAATCGGCCGCATCAGCGACAATGCGATTTTTTACCTGATGAGCCGCGGAATTTCCGAAGCGGATGCGCGGTCGATGATTGTTACCGGTTTTGCAGAGCCGATTGCCAAGGAACTGCCGGTTGAGTATGCAGTGGAAATGAACAACCTGATTAAACTGGAAATGGAGGGCGCCATCGGCTGAGCCGCGGCGAAAGATCATATGAAGATAGCTTTGAAAAATGTCAACGTTCTGCCGGCGCGCACCTGGAATCGACTGGGAATCAACGAGGCGGACTTCTGTGTGGAGCCGGCTGGCACCACCAAGTTCGGCGGCGAGACGGTTTCTCCGCTGCCGGAAGGTGTTGAAAAAACAGAAAAGCCGTTTCCACTTGAAAAGCTTGAAACCGGTATGGGCCGGGAAGCAGCCGAATTTGTGGAAAAGAACCGCACCTGCGGCGTTTCGCTGCGTGTTTCTGCCGGAACAAAGGCTGAAAAACCGGTCATCCTCAGCTACCGGCTGGATAATAAAAATCCGGAAGCGGTGGATCTTACCGAAATTACGGCGGAGGAGAACAGTGAAATCACCGTGATTCAGTGCTACCGCTCCGAGGAAGGGCTTACCGGGTTCCATGGCGGGCTGACAAAACTGTACGCCTCAAAGGGCGCAGCAATCCACTTAATACAAGTTCAGCTTTTGGGCGGCAGCTGCGCACATTTCAGCGATGTGGGCGCGTTTGCGGCGGATGACGCTGCCATCGATGTTGTGCAGGCGGAGCTTGGCGGAAGAACCGCACTTTCCGGCGTCAAGACACAGCTGGATGGCTTTCGCAGCCGGCTGGATATGAACTCGATTTATTTTGGTGACAGCAGTCGGAAAATCGACCTTAACTATGTTGTGCGCCACATCGGCCGCAAAACGAAAAGTGAGATTCACCTGGGTGGCGCCCTGCTGGATGAGAGTCAGAAAACGTTCCGCGGAACGATTGATTTTGTCCGCGGTTCTAAGCAGGCGGTAGGGCATGAGAGCGAATTTAATCTGCTGTTCAGCCCAAAGGTACGCAACCGCACCGCACCGCTGATTCTCTGCGAAGAAGAAGACGTTGAAGGGCAGCACGCCGCTTCAACCGGCAAGATTGACGCTAACCGGCTGTTTTACCTTATGTCGCGCGGATTGAGTGAAGCAGACGCCAGGCGGCTGTTGATTGAGGCACAGTTCCGCCCGGTTATCAGCCGCATCCCAAATGAAGAAGTAAAAAACGAAATTACGAAGTATATGGAAGCGAGGCTGAGCAGAATTGAATCGATGGGTTGAAGATTTTCCAATATTGAGCCAAAAGATGAATGGAAAACGGATGGCTTACCTGGACAATGCCGCAACTTCACAGCGCCCACTTTCCGTTATCCATGCGGTAGATGAATTTTACCGCACCCAGAATGCAAACCCGCACCGCGGGCTGTATGCCCTCAGCGTCGCAGCCACAGAGCGGTATGAGAATGCCCGCCACACCGTGAAGGAATTCATCGGCGCGGAAAAAGACTGCGAAGTAATTTTTACCCGCAACGCGAGCGAATCACTGAACCTTGTCGCTTACAGCTATGGCCTTGCCTTTTTGAAGGAGGGCGATGAAATCGCTCTGCCCGTAAGCGAACACCACAGCAACCTTGTGCCGTGGCAGATGGTGGCGCAGGCAAAAGGGGCAAAGCTTGTTTACCTTTATCCGGATGCGGACGGCCGCCTGACCGATGAAGAAATTAACAGTAAAATTACGGCAAAAACGAAAGTCGTCGCCGTGGCGCATGTTTCCAATGTGCTCGGTTCGGTGTACCCGGTTCGTAAAATTGCCGACAAGGCGCACTCTGTCGGTGCTGTAGTCGTTGTGGACTGCGCGCAGGGTATTCCGCATTACAAAGTGGATGTGAAAGAGCTTGGTGCGGATTTCATGGCTTTTTCCGGCCATAAGATGATGGCGCCAATGGGCATTGGCGTTCTATATGGCAGGGAAGAACTCCTCAATAAAATGCCGCCGTTCCTGCGAGGCGGCGAGATGATTGAGTATGTTCACGAGCAGTCTGCTACCTTTGCACCGCTTCCGCAGAAGTTTGAAGCAGGCACGCAGAATGTGGGCGGTGCTGTTGGGCTGGAAGCAGCAATTCAGTACCTGCAGAAGGTCGGCTATGAAAAAATCCATCAAACGGAGCAGGAGCTTTTAAACTATGCCCTCGACGGGATGGAACAAATTCCGCACGTTACGGTTTACGGCGGAACGAAAAACCGCGCAGACCGCTGCGGTGTGATTTCCTTTAACGTTGACGGTGTTCATCCGCACGACGTTGCCAGTATCCTCGATGCAGACGGCGTGGCAATTCGTGCCGGGCATCACTGCGCTCAGCCGCTGATGGAGTACCTGAAAGTGAACGCGACCTGCCGTGCGAGCGTTTATTTTTACAACACAAAAGAAGACGTTGACCAGTTTCTGGAAAGCTTAAGAAAGGTCAGGGGGTGGCTTGGGCTTGGAACTTAATCAGATTTACACTCAGATTTTAACGGAGCATAACAACTCCAAACGCAACAAGCATCCGCTGGAAAACCCAACGGTTACGCTGAAGGGTGTGAACCCAAGCTGCGGCGACGAAATTGCGCTGCAGCTGCGCGTAAAAGACGGAAAAATAGAGGATGCCGCTTTTACCGGCATCGGCTGTGCTATTTCCCAGGCTTCCACTTCCATTATGATTGACCTTATTAAGGGCAAGTCAACGGCAGAAGCCATGGAGCTTGCTGAAACATTCCTTGGCATGATAAAAGGTGATGTAACGGACGAAAAACAGTTGGAAGCATTGGATGAAGCAATTGCCTTGAAAGATGTGGCGCATATGCCCGCGCGGGTGAAATGTGCCGTGCTTGGCTGGCACACGCTGGAAAATGCGATTGAGGGGAAAAAAGACTGATTTCATCTTTCGGCGCTGCCTGAAAAAAATCGGCACAAGGAGTGCTTTGCATGAAAGTGATTCATTTTCAGCCGAATCCGAAGAGCGAAGCCCGCGTTGTGGGCTATCTGCATGACCCGGTCCCAGCAGAGATGCCGAGCCGGGTGGAACGCCCGTGCGTTGTGGTCTTCCCCGGCGGCGGGTATACTTTCCTTTCTGAGCGGGAAGCTGACCCGCCGGCTATGGCTTTCTTTGCAAAAGGGTACCAGGTGTTTGTTCTGTATTATTCCATAGGAAAAATGGCCACAGAATTGCGTCCGCTGGTGGATGGTTCGCTGACCCTTATGGAAATCCGCAGAAAAAGTGCAGAGTGGCACGTCATTCCGGATAAAATTGCTGTGATGGGGTTTTCGGCAGGGGGCCATGCTGCGGCTTCCCTTGGCACACTCTGGAATTCTTCGGAGCTGAAGAAAAGAATTGATACCGAAGGCGGGGCAAACCGGCCCAACGCGATGATTCTGTGCTATTCGGTCATTACTGCCGCAGAGCTGGCGCATAAGGGCTCCATCGAAACGCTGTGCGGCGGGAATCCGACCGAAAAACAAAAGGAATTCTATTCGCTGGAAAAGCACGTGGATGCTAACACGCCGCCTACATTTTTATGGCATACCGTAGAGGATGGAACCGTCCCAGTAGAAAATTCCATGATGTTTGCCGCAGCCCTTCAGAAAAATAACATCCCGTTTGAATGCCATATCTTCCAGAAGGGCGGGCATGGCATGTCGCTGTGCAACACGGAAGTGGGGAGTGAAAATCCGCACGATGCTGCATGGTTCCCGCTCTGTGCTGAATGGCTTGGCAGCCTGTTTGAATTTTCCTATTGATTTTTACCTCAGCTTGTTCATGCATTTGTCCACCGCTTGGGTTTTTCCCTGCGGTGGTTTTTTTATTTAGTGCCTTTAAACTAGGACAATTTTCTAATATGAAATCATAGCCATACCATGAGGGCCATCTGTAACGATTGCCTGCGATACCCCTTGGAGTTTCAAAAAATCTTCAATACTGCTTTGGCTGATTGGCACATAATCATAGGACCCCATATATTTATATCTCTCCGTATACAGAATATAAGCAAATCCATTTTTAGTAAGGATCTTGTGTGTTTTGGGGTCGACTAGGGTATACAATTTACTTTGATTTTTCAATTTGTTTTTGACTGCCACTTCTAAAACACTAGCAACGATTTGGAAAAATTGAACATCTTTATTTTTCTTATTTTGCTGAGCCTTCGGTATCATGACAGAACAGATGTAATCCATTGTGTGACAGCATTCGAACAGCGACTCTTTATTAAATATAGTTTCATAGTCGCTTACACTGTCGCCTTGAAAGACTTTTTGCAGGACTGCACGGGAAGTGTCTTCTGTTAGATAATACTTAAAATCAAAGTCTTCAATTTTGATTGGATTAAAATTGAGTGGTATACTGTTCTGATTCTCCCTTAACATTTCTTCATATTGCTTTTTTGTAAGCACCACAGAAATGTTTTTATCCAACTTATTTTCCTGCATGAACCATGAAATGCTCCAGCCCATAGAGTTATCCTGAAAACCTGGATTAAAATCTATGAAGGATACCCCCAATGCGTTTGCTGTAGCAAGAACTGTATGCAGACCATTGACTTTATCCTGAACTTCAATTTTACCGATTGGATAGATTCCATCTAAAACTTCGAATTGATGCTGCTCAACATATTTTCGTGCATAACGTTCTGTGGAAAAAGTCAGAATTCCTTTGCCATGGTCCTCGGTTTGGCACACATACGGAACACTTACTCCGCTTTCCATATTGGCTTGTTTCGTCGATAATATGATATAAAGTTCCTGCATGCTCATGATCTTTTTTGCTAGGATGGAGGCTTCTTGATTAGACATTTCTGTCTTCTTATGGCCGCTTTTCATCAGCTCCTGAAAAATGCCCATAATATCTCTTCCTTTTTTAAAATCTTGTTTTCATTATAGCACAATAAGGCTATCCTGTGTCATAATACCGTATCATTCAAAAGGCGTTTTGGCTCTTGAAGTCAGGCAAAAAGATTTAGCAGTTTTACAGATTCCAAATATTGCGAATCTGTCAATCAAGACTTTTACTGATATCTCAGCGGGTGCTTTATCACTGCGAACAAAGAATAATAACTGCACTTTTTATTTTTCATTGCCTGGAACTTTTGCTCCGGTGGATTTTTTTATTCTGCGGCTCTAGCGGCGCGCCCTTTTGCATATATATAACCGATGCGAAAGGGGTAATTGAATATGAAGGTCTTAACCGTGACAAAAAACCGGATTTTGGCTGTCCTGTTTTTTATCTTGGCGGCCATACTGATTGTGTGCGCTTGCCTTTTCGGCGTACGTTCTGTTCAGGCTTCCACACCGAAACGTGACCTGCCGATTTATAATGTTCAGACAAGCGAAAAAAAAATTGCCATTTCGTTTGACGCGGCATGGGGCAATGAGGAAACACAAACGCTGATTGATATCCTGAAAAAGTACAATGTAAAAACAACTTTTTTCGTTGTGGGCGCATGGGTCGACAAATATCCGGAATCTGTGAAAGCCCTTACAGCCGCGGGGCATGAAGTATGCAACCACTCCAACACGCATCCGCATATGCCAAAGCTTTCCTCGCAGGAAATGACGGCGCAGGTGACCGCCTGCAATGAAAAAATTAAAGCGG
>JAEZFF010000065.1 GCA_023417635.1 Bacillota bacterium
TAAGAGGGCTTTTTTATGTGTTTATGCGCTGCATTGACAACCATATACGAAATACGAGTTGAAAAATTTTCCAGCCAAATCTATAATTGTGTTAATTGATATTGAGTGAGGATTAGCGTGGAAACAAAAGATATTATTAGTCCTGCTTTTAATGATGAAATCAATAGTGAACTTGAAGGAAGATATGGCAAACGCAAATCACCTGAACGGATAAAGCAAGCGAAGGCAATGAGAAAAATTTATTTTAACTCAATTAATTTAGACGGTAATGATACCTTTGAACCTATGGAAGTCGTTTGCATTGCAAGACATGATAATGAATGTGCTTTATTATAATCCTAATCGTTTTTCCCAAGGAAGAATCCATGTAGTATTATCACAAATATTCTTATAAAGAGAACATTACATAATTTTTCCCCTATCAACGACGATAGGGGCATTTTTATGCCCTTTTCTGTGGCTTGCACGTAAGCTGAAAATCGCCTTTCAAGCTTTTAATAAGTCGCTGAAAATGTCCTTTCCAGAACAATCTGGCATAAGCATTCTGCAGGGTGAAAAAAATTTTTGCGTTTTCTGTAGAATGATGGCACTTGGGCATTACGGCTTATGTTTTCGGGTTAAAATAGAAGTAGAATTCAGTATATTTACCTGTGATGAAACAATTTTGGCAGCAAAAGTCATATGCGGTACAACTTCAGCAAATACGCACCAGCTATCGAAGCAAAATAGGAAGTATTAAAGTGTGAAACAGGAAAAAATAAAATATGTGGTGCGCCATTTTGCGGACTGCTACTGGGTTGTGGCAGTCAATCAGAAAGGAGCGGAATATGTTCCGCCCGTTCTGCTGAACGAAAGTGGCGTTTTTTTGTGGCAGTGCTACCACAGTGGAGAGAGCATGGAAGAAGCTGCCCAAAAGCTTGCGGAAAAATACGGCATTGACATGCGGCAGGCTAGAAAT
Source organism: Bacillota bacterium (assembly GCA_023417635.1). Lineage (GTDB taxonomy): Bacteria > Bacillota > Clostridia > Oscillospirales > Acutalibacteraceae > Thermocaproicibacter. Next base: position 959 of record JAEZFF010000065.1, read on the forward strand.
GATACAAAAAATTTTTGGCAGCAGGAACAGGAAAAATAAAGGATTGTGGCAGACAGCATGGATGTTTTATTGATTGGCGGCGAGGGCGCTGTTATAAATTCCCTGATTAATAAGTTCCGAAAAGAAGGGCACCGTGTTTACTGGCTTACAGGCAGTAATATTAACACCGAAAAATACAGGAAGGTATTTGTACGGTATAATTTTGCATACGATCAGGAGTGTGTAAAAGAGATTTTTGAGAGTGTCCAGCCAGATCTTGTAATCTATACCGGCGCTTATGACACAAATTTTACATGGAAAAACGTGCAGGCGGATGCAGTGCGCTATCTGGCCGGCCTTTCCAATTTACTGCTTTCCTGCCGGATGCAGCAGAAAGTCAGGTTTTTGTACTTTTCTTCCGAAGAAGTGTACACCGGCCCCAGCCAGGAGAACCAGGCGGAAGATTTTCCGTTCGATGGAAAGAATCTGAAAGCAGTCGCTTTGTATCAGGCGGAAAAACGCTGTGAGGAAGCAAGCGATACCTTCCCAATGGATATGGTTATTCTAAGGTTGGACCACTTGTATGGAAAGCCTTTTCAGAAACAGGCAGACAGCAGTCTTTGCAGCAGGATGTGCCTGGAAGCCATCCGTACGGGGCGGATATGCGCAAATAAAAGCAACCAGTTTTCACTTTTATACCTGGATGATGCGGTTGAAAACGTCTATCGTGTGGTCAAGGCAAAGACGCACCAAAACATCGTCTATAATATTTCTTCCTGTCAGGAATACAACGAGCTTCAGATTGCAGGCCTGATAAAAGCCGCTTTTCACGGGAACGTGGATGTAATTGACAACACTACCGGCTCTCCTTCACGGATTGTATTGTCAAATGATCGATTTGACCGCGAATTAGGCATTTCTATCCGGCACACGGCAAAGGATGGCATTGCAGAAATTGTTCCGTATCTTTTGCGGCACCGCGGCACTTTTGTGGAAGCAGAGGATTCCGGCCAGGGGAAACTGGGGCGGTTTTACCAGAAGTTTCGGAGCGTGATCGATGCTCTGATTCCATTTGTGGAAAACCTGATTTTTTTCATTCCGTTTTTCATGCTGAACAACCGTGCGGTTGGCAGCAATTATTTCAGTGGATTTGATTTCTATTTGCTGTATGTGCTGATATTTGCTGCTGTGTATGGCCAGCGTCAGGCAACCCTTTCCGCACTGCTGGCAACGGGCGGCTATCTGTTTCGGCAGATGTACACACGCACAGGCTTTCAGGTGATGGTTGACTGCAACACTTATGTCTGGGTTGTGCAGCTCTTTATTGTAGGCCTTTCTGTCGGGTATCTGCGGGACAAATTCATCATGGCAAAACAGGAATCAAAAGATGAGGTCAGTTATCTGAACGGCAGGCTGAATGACATTACAAAAATTAATGCTGAAAATGCGCGTATGAAGAATATTCTGGAAGTTCAGCTGACCAATCAGACAGACAGCCTGGGCAAAATCTATGCAATTACTTCAGAGCTGGATCATGCGGACGAAGGCGAAGTGCTTTTTCGTGCGGCAAAAGTTGTTTCCAATTTAATGGAAACGGCAGATGTGGCAATTTATACGGTTGCAAACAGCGACTATGCCAGGCTCTTTTCGGCAACTTCACCGGAAGCACGCAGTATGGGAAATTCTCTGCGTTTTGGGGAACTTGGCGATTTAACCGAAGCGTTGGCCAGCCACCGGGTCTTTATCAACAAAAAGCTGGAAAAAGGTTTTCCGCTGATGGCTTCGGCAATCTATGATGAAGATAAAATCGCAGTTATTATCATGCTCTGGAACATTCCATGGGAACGAATGACGCTGAGCCAGGCAAATATGCTCACAGTCATCGGGCTGCTGATTCAGAATGCAGTTGTCCGTGCAAACCGCTATCTGGAGGTGCTGCGCAGCGAACGCTATATCAGCGGCACAAATATTCTTGAAAAAGTTGCGTTCGAACATCTTGTTGCGCTTTATATGAAAGCTAAGGCTCAGGGCCTTACCGAGTGCTGTGTCCTGAAAATCAAAACTCCGGAGCAGCCTTTGGAAGAAACAGAAAAAATACTGAAACAGCAGTTTCGCCAGTCGGATTACCTTGGCAGTCCGGAACGAAATGCGCTGTATGTGCTGCTTTCTAATACAAATGATAAAGAAGCACAGTTTGTAATTAAAAGGCTGAAGAATGTGGGATTTGAAAGTGAAATTTCAAAAGGATGAATGCGTATGAGCACAGAACGGGCTTTCCTTCTCCTGCTTGCGGCAAATACCGCGGCAGCTTTGCTGTACCTGCTTTACGGTCTGGCACTGAAACCACTGTTTTCAGGCCGGAAAAAAGAAGATTACAGCAAGCTGAAGTTTGTATTCTATGCGCTGATCATACTGCTGTGCCCCGTTGTGGGAATTGCTTTTCTTGTCATCAGCTTTTTGCTGCTCCATATTTTTTTTCACCGCGAAGTGGACATTTCGGATGTCATTTTTTCAAAAGAGCGGGTGAAAGAGGCAAAAAAAGCAGACCCCGACCGTGAAATGAACGTTGTGCCGCTGGAAGAGGCCCTTGCCATCAGCAATCAGCAGGACTTGAGGGCTTTGCTGCTGAATGTCATACGCAGTGATGATTCTCGGCAGTCCCTTCCAGCAATCGCAATGGCACTCAACAGCAGCGATTCCGAAACATCCCATTTCGCAGCTTCTGTTTTGAGCGATGCGCTGAATGATTTTCGCGCACAGACGCAGAAAATGGTTACAAAGATTTGTGGGGCCGCAGAAGAAGCAGAAAAAGAAAATACAGCTGGAAGAGTATGCAAAATTGATTCGGACGACTGCATCAGTCTTCTTACTTCTATGAATAACGTCCTGAAAGGGAAGATTTTATCGGCGGTGGAGCAGGTGGATATGGTTCATAAAATGGAGGAAGTCTGCGAGGCTTTTTATCGGTATCGCCGTGAAAATATGGAAAGTCAATTTTATGAATGGGTAAGCCTGCGACTCCTTGGCATTGGTGACTTTGCAGAAGCAGAAAAATGGGGAAGGCGAAGCATGGAAGATTATCCGGAAGAGCTTTCTTCCTACACCGCTTTGCTGAAAGTATACTTTGCAAAACAAGACAGGGACCACTTCTTTTCCCTGCTGCAGCAGTTGAAAAATTCAAGCATTGTGATAGACAGCCAGACTTTAAATCTGATTCGGACTTTTAGCTGAAGCATAGAAACACATTAGAAAGCGGGCATTGCAAAAAAATTCAGCAAGGGGGGACAGGGAAACATTTGGATAATCTGTACTGGGTTTTAGAATACGGAAAAGTTCTGTTGGCGTACCTGTTCCTGATGTTTGCGCTTCCGGCCGTTCTGTTTCGCGGCTTTCTGCGCGGCAAAAGCATAATAGACCGTTTCAGCTTCTGTACTCTGGTGCAGCCGCTGATTCTTAATACGGTTGTTTTAGGGTTGGGTTTGCTGCACGTGCTGAACCGCGGAGTAGTGATTGCTATTTTTGCTGCAGCCATTTTCTGTTCCCTGTGGAAAAATGGGCAGGATTTAAAAAGAATTTTTTCTCTTTTTCGGCGAATCGTTTCCGGCCAGTACGGTTTCCGCCTTTTTCTCCTGCGTGCAGCCACAAAACTAAAGCAAAGTATAAAAAGGCTGGCGGCAAGAGTGTGGCACAGATTTCATCCCTCCTGGCTGGAGTATCTGATGCTGGCGGCAGTGCTGGTTTTTGGTGCAGTCTATTTCACCTATGGCGCTTTTCAGGACCATTCCTATGGGTTTGGCGATTTGTACGTTCATCATGGATGGATTTATGAGCTGACGCAGGGTAAAATTTTTGCAGACGGTATCTATCCGTATGCAATGCACTGCCTGTGCTACTGCATGTACGCTCTTTTTGGCATTCGTATTTACAGCATTCTGCTGTTTTTAGCCGGCATTCATGCTATGGTGACATTGGCAGCCATGTACTGCCTGATGCGGGAAATCTTTCATTGGCGATTCACGCCGATTTTTGTGCTGGTGCTGTTCCTTGTTACCGACCTCAAGTGCATTGATGAGATTTTCAGTATGTCGCGGCTGCAATGGACTCTGCCGCAGGAATTCGGGCTGTATGCCCAGTTCCTTTGCGTGCTGTATCTGATGCGGTACCTTAAAAGCTCAAAAAGCTCTTTTCAAAGCCAAAAACAGCCTCAGCACCTACTTCAGGAACAGAAAGATCCGAAGCATCTGCCCCAGAATCAAAAAGGCCCAAGGCATTTAGCCAAAAACGGCGAGCCGGTAACGTTCTGCTGGGACGAAAACCTGCTGCTTTTTGCAATGGCGCTTGCTTCTTCTTTAGCAATTCATTTTTATACTACGATGATGGCGTTTTTCCTTTGCTTTGCAGTTGCGCTTCTTTCGCTGCACAAGGTATTCTGCAAAAAGCGTTTTGTTCCGCTTGTAGCTGCAGTGGTGTGTGCTGTTGCAGTGGCGGCTGCGCCGATGGCCGGCGCTTTGGCGGAAGGGTATGCTTTTCAGGGTTCTATTGGCTGGGCCATAAACGTTATTCACGGTACAGATACTGCGGAGGGCCGCACGGCACAGATAAAAAAGCAAAACAGCAGCATGACAGAAAGCAGTTTGCAGGCCGACAGTGGCAGCAAGAACTCAACCCAGCCGAAAGTGGGTTCGGCGGTGCCCGGCAGTGCCGTACGGAAATCTTCGCACGAAAATGTGCTGCAAACCATGAAAAGTTTCCTTTTTGGCGCAGGTGGTTGGCTGCTGCAAAAGGCAAAGGGCGTTTACACATTTGGGTATCTGCAGCTGTACGGCAATGTTCGCGGCAAGTGGATCGTTTTGGCTACCCTCGCGGCGGCCGCATTGTGGTGTCTCTGCCGATGTGCTGCACTGCTGGCGCGCAGACTGTTCCATGCGGCAGGTGTCAAAAAGGGCTGCTTTGGGTGGTACCCTTCTCTTATCTTTGCATCTGTGCTATTTATGCTCCTGTACAGTGCGCCTTATCTGGGCTTTCCGGAACTGATTGCCGGTTCACGGCTTTGCTCTACAGGTAACCTTCTGGTTTTGGCTGTTGTGGCTATCCCGGCAGATATGCTTTTCTCACTGCTTGCGTTACCTTTTCGAAAGCCGAAGCCAAAATTTCTGCAGGCCGCTTCTCTGGCTGTATGTGCCGCAATTTACCTCATGTCCCGTTCGTTCGGCTTTTTCCACAGCTATCTTTACTATGAACTCACACGGTATAATGCCGCCGTTCAGGTAACAAATCAGATTATAGCGGAATACCCGCAGAATTCCTACACACTTGTATCCTGCACGGATGAGCTTTATCAGGTCGTTCAGTATGGCCGCCATGAAGAGCTGCTGAATTTTCTGAACAGCAGTGCTCAGAGTGAGCGGTACACACTGCCGACAAAATATGTGTTCCTCTATGTGGAAAAAAAGCCACTGGCCTATGCGCAGAACAATTTTTTTTCTGGTCCGCCCTGGCTGGCGGGTGAAAACTATCGGAAGCTGTACTCTGGTCATGTCAGCCAATATCCTAAGGTGGATGCATCGGCGATTTCTCTTGCGGAGGCCCGAAAAGCCCTTGTGATTCCTGGTCAGGTTTCCAAAGTATACTCGCAGTCGCGTGTTATTCTGGAATCCAGGCTGTATGACTGGTGCCAGAATTTCAAAAGACTGTATCCGCACGAAATGCAGCTGTATTATGAAGATGACGATTTTCTATGCTATCTTGTTCAGCAGAATCCGGATTCGCTTTATAATTTATCCATTCGAACGGATTATTAGCGGCAGCGGGGAGCCTTCGCGGAAGGGGAACGAATCATGGAAAAAACACATGAAAAATGTCGGGTCATACCGTGGCTGATTATTCTGGTACTGATTGGTGGGGTGGGTGTATTTATGCTGACGCAATGCCATTGGAAAGTAGCACTGCAAACAGAAACTTTTACAGAGTCGGCCCGCGCGGTGCAGAATCCGGAACGGGGCCTTTACCGGCTGTATGGCTTCTGGATCAGCGACGACGCTGTGGATTACCGCGAACAAGTGGCTCAGAAAATGGCTAACGACACGGATACCAGCCTTGCGATGATTCAAATTAACCTGCAGGCGTACCGCAGCGGAAAAATTTCACCAACCGGCCTTGACCATATCCAAAAGCTGTTTGAGGCATTGCAGCCCACGGGCAAAAAGCTGATTGTACGGTTCCTGTACGACTGGGATGGGAAAAACGCGCAGTTTGAACCGAGCAGTCTGAACATTGTGCTGCAGCATATGCGCCAGCTGGAGCCGGTGCTGAAATACAGCAGCAGCCAGATTTATGTGCTGCAGGGTATCTTTATCGGCAACTGGGGTGAAATGAACGGCTCTCGCTATCTTTCTCCTGAGAATATGAAAGCGCTAATTGACCAGCTGGCCGCCGTAACAGATAAAAATACTTTCTTGGCAGTTCGGATGCCGGCGCAGTGGCGGACTCTGACGAAAACAGATGCAACAGACCACGAGTCATTGCTGAAAAACGGCCTTGCCGCACGGCTCAGCCTGTTTAATGATGGGATGCTGGGAAACGAAGGCGATTACGGTACGTATGGAACAAAGTCTCGCGCGGAATCGGACCTGCAAAGCTGCTGGTGCCGCAAGGATGAGATTGCTTTTCAAAATCAGTTGTGCCGGTATGTGCCAAATGGCGGTGAAGCGATTAATGATAACCCGGTCAATGATTTTGAAAATGCCGTAAAGGACCTTGCGGCTATGCACGTTACTTATCTGGATGCGGGCTATGACCAGAATGTTTATAAAAAATGGGCGAAAAGCAAGGTTACATCGGATGGCTGTTTTACCGGAATGGATGGCTACAATTATATCATTCGGCATTTGGGGTACCGAATTCTGATTTCAGACGCTGCGCTTTCCTATAAGCACTTTTCGGATGCAGTCTCCGTTAGTGTAAACCTGAAAAATGTTGGCTTTGCACCCTTGTATCAGAAGAAAGATGCCGAGCTGGTGGTTGTAGATGCCAAAACGGGAAAACAAATCATTCAGCCGTTCCAGCAGGATTTGCGGAACCTTGCCGGTGGCAGCGGCGCAGGCAATACGATGAATCTCAGCACGCGCTTTTCCCTTCGCGGCATGGACAACGGCACTTACCGCCTGTATTTCAGAATTTTGAATTCGAACAGCGGCACCGGGCTGGAACTTGCCAATGTACAGAAGGCAGAGCGCTATGGGTACGAAATTGGCACAATGGAGCTTAAGGGCTGAATGCACTGCCTTGCAGCGCGGTTGTTTTAAAAGGAAGGGGGGAACAGCATGGTATCGCGCAGAAACTTCTTAATGATGGCCAGCATTATGCTGATTGTTTTTGTACTGTTTCAGTTTTCCGGAATTGTGAAAAATAATTTTGACAACTTTTCGGTCAACAGTTATGCGGAGGCTGCTGCAAAAAAAACCCAGGCAAAAGAGCAGTATGATTCCCAGAGCAGCGCAGTTGACATTTCCGGACGAAAATCAGCGGTTTATATTGGCAATTCTGCAAATGAGGGAATCGGCATGGCAGTAAAGCAATGGGCCGATTACACGAAGCGCAGCCTGAAAGTCTACCCTTCCCTTGCCCAGTGGAAAAAAGAAGGCGGCAGCCTTCCGCAGATGATACTGCTGAGCCCAAAGAGTATCCGGTGGGAATCGGAAGTGCCGCAGCTGGAAAAACTGACGGAAAAAGGGGTTGCACTTGTGCTGTGCGAACTGCCGGATGCGCAGACGATTGCCGGAAACCCCGCACTTCAAAAGCTGCTGGGAATTCAGAGCATCGCTTCCCAGCCGGTGCAGGTCAAGGGGTTCCACCTTTTCAGCGGTTTTCTGCTTGGCGGCGAGTCGATTTATGAAACAAACAGAGGGGAAAAAGAATATTTTTCAGGGTTCAGTCGTGAAATCCCGTGGTACATTCTTGGGGCCGGGACAAAAACTTATTTATGCGGTACGCTGGAAAAAACAAAATACCCAAATCTCTGCAATGAGGATCTCCCGGCAGTTATTTGGCGCAGCAGCACCGGAAATGCTCCGGTGTTTGCAGTAAATGGCAATTACCTGGAAGGCAGTGGCGGGCTCGGTATTTTAAATGGCTTTGCGTATGAATTGCAGGGCTATGACCTTTACCCTGTCGCGAATGCGCAGACGCTTGCCATAAACGCATTCCCGCTGCTGACGCAGGAAAATGATTCTGTGATGCAAAAGCTGTATAGCAGGTCCTCTGTTGCACTGCAGCGCGACATTATGTGGAACAGCCTGGTGTCGCTTACCGAACAGACAAATTCCAAGGTGACTTTCCTTATGGCCCCGCAGCTGAATTACCGCGATTCAAGGACACCGGACGCAAGTCTGCTGGTTTATTACCTAAGAAGTATCAGCGAACAGCAGGGCGAGATTGGCCTGAGCGGGGGAATGAACCCGAACGTCGGCTTGAGTGAGAAGTTGGCGAAGGATGAAAAATTTCTTGGAGCAGAAGCGCCTGATTACCGTTTCACAGCACTTTATACTCACAAAGAAGAAGACTTGGATGCCAATGCGCTGAAGCAGCCGATGCTTGCGAACCTGAAAACGCAGATTACCGATTATAATGCGCAGAACAGAATATTTTCTTATCAGCCCAGCCATGATGTGCTGCGGATGCAGGCAGTTTCAAATTGTGAATCGCAGAGTGCTGTGGAAGACCTGCGCCTTAAAAGTATAGAAACCGCGCTTGGTTATTCCACCGCTGCATTGAACATGGAAAAAGTTATTTACCCGGTGACCGCGCAGGACAATTGGGAAAACTATTCGAAAAAGGTGTTTGCAGATTACTTGACTTACTGGAAGCCGTTTCGGACTTTCGACAGTACGACGGTGTCGGAAAGCAACCAAAGGGTTCGGAATTTCCTGGCATTGGATGATACAGAAAGCCGTACGGGAAATACGATTGTGCTGAATGTAAAACAGTTGAATGGCAATGCGTGGTTTATACTCAGAACGCACAATGAAGAAATCGGTACAATAAAGGGCGCCTCTTTTTCAAAGCTGGAAAATAATGCATATCTTTTAAAAATTCAAAGCAGCACGGTTCAGATTCAGCTGAAACCAAAAACAGAATAAATAATCATGTTATAAAAGGCAAATGCCGCGAAGGGAGAGAAAAAGAATTATGAAAGCCTGCATTGTTGCAGAAGGGTGTTACCCTTATGTCGTTGGCGGAGTGTCCGGGTGGGTCAACAGCATGATTCAGTCTTTCCCCAATATAGAGTTTATTGTGCTTGCCATTGTTGCAAACCGGTCGCTTCGCGGAAAATTCGCTTATGAGCTTCCGAAAAATGTAACCCAGGTATATGAAGTTTATTTACAGGATGAGGACTGGTACAAAGGCCGAAGGCAGCCAAAGTACACAAAAAGGCTTGACAAAAAATATTATAAGGCTCTGTGCAGCTTGATTCTGGACCATAATGTTGACTGGAATACGGTGTTTGAGCTGTTCCGCAATGAAAAGCTCTCTGTTAACAGTCTGCTGATGGGGCAGGACTTCCTGTGCGCTGTTCAGGAAGCGTACCGGCAGAAGTATGCGGGGATCCCTTTTGCCGACTACCTGTGGACCATGCGTTCCATTTATTTGCCGCTTTTCTTAACATTGAAGACCAAATTGCCGCAGGCAGACTTTTACCACTGTGTAGCAACGGGGTATGCCGGAGTGCTGGGGAGCATGGCCAAAAACCTGTATGGGTGCCCACTGCTGATTTCCGAGCATGGCATTTATACCCGCGAACGGGAAGAGGAACTGATTAAGGCAAAATGGGTCAAAGGAATTTATAAAAATATCTGGATTGAACAGTTCCGCAAAATGTCGCTGCTGGCGTACCAAAGTGCTGACCTTGTGACGAGTTTGTACAAGCATGCTCAGAAACTGCAGATCGAAATCGGATGCCCGAAGGCGAAGACCATCGTGACGCCGAACGGCATTGACCCCGTAAGACTGCAGAACCTGCCGGGAAAAGGACCGGGGGACAAAAGCATCAATATTGGTGCGGTGCTGCGGGTTGTGCCAATTAAAGATGTGAAAACAATGATTAGCGCCTTTGGGTATGCAAAACAACGAGAGCCCGATTTAAAACTGTGGATTATGGGTTCCTGCGAGGAAGAGCCAAAGTATGCGCAGGAGTGTTATGACTTGGTAGAAAGTATGCAGATTCAAGATGTAATTTTTACCGGGCAGATTGATGTACGGGATTACCTGGGCAAAATGGATATGACCATTCTCACCAGTATCAGCGAAGGCCAGCCGCTGACGATTCTGGAAAGTTTTGCGGCGCATAAACCCGTTATTGCTACAGATGTTGGCAACTGCCGCGGTTTGCTTTACGGCGAAGACGACAGTTTCGGCGCGGCGGGAATTCTCACTCATATTATGAATATTCAGGAAATTGCGCAGGCAATGCTGGATTTGGCGCAGAATGCTGAAATGCGGCGCCGCATGGGTGAAAATGGATACCGCAGATTTATAAGCGAGTATCAGCTCAGCAGTATGAAGGAAAAGTACCGCGAGATTTACCAGTCCCTTTTCCGGAAGCAGGGAGTAAAATGGGCGGAAAATACCTTTGTGCCGCACACAGCGGAAGGGCAGGTGTAAAGCGTGGCAGGCATTGGAATCAACTTAAACAGGATTTTTGAGAAAAATACGGTTACAGCTAATCTAGTCGGTTACAGTTACAGCACGGTAGCCACCATCGCGCCAATGATTCTGGTAATTGGAAATACTCTGCTGATGAACGCCGTTTTTGATGTTTCCTCGCTGAACTATTCGGCAAGAGCGCTGTATACCTGCACAGTCCTTTATCTGTTTATCTTTTCACTCTTAACGGCGGCGCCTTTTAATGCGGTCCTTTCCAAATATCTTTCGGATGTCATCTATGAGGAACGGTACGAAGACATATTACCCTGTTTTAATATGGGACTTTTCTTTAATGTATTGTTTAGCTGTGTGCTGGGAGTTCCGTTCTGCCTGTGGGAATTTTTCGTTGGCAAAGTTGCGCTGTGGTACGTTTTTACGGGATTCTGTGGGTATGCTTCTCTGGTGCTGGTGTTTTATTCCATGCTGTACCTTTCTATCTGCAAAGATTACAGCAAAATCTCTCTGTTTTTCCTGATTGGCATGGGAATGGCATTTGGTATGGCCGCCTTGCTGATTTATGGTTTCCACTGGGAAATCACATACAGTATGCTTCTGGGCCTTTCTTCAGGCTTCCTCCTGATTGCGTGCCTTGAAACCGCACTGGTGAAAAGCTATTTTCGCGTGGGCAGCAAAAATTATCGGGGTGTGCTTCATTATTTCAAGAAATACTGGCAGCTGGTTTTTATAAATTTTTTATATGTACTTGGTCTGTATCTTCATAATTTTGTATTTTGGACAACGGACCTTCACACAGTAGTAGCCCATACTTTTGTTTGTGCGGAGCCGTATGATCTGGCTTCCTGCCTTGCCATGTTTACAAGCCTTTCGGCCAGCACGATCTTTATTGCTTTGGTAGAGATGCATTTTCATGAAAAGTATAAAGCTTATTCGGAAGCCGTTATCGGCGGCAGCCTTGAACAGATTGAGAAGACAAAGAAACGGATGTTTTCGCAGCTGGCAGCTGAGCTGACCAATATTATACGGATTCAGTTTGTTATATCGGCGGTCCTTTATTTTCTGGTTATGATTCTAGCGCCAAGATACGGATTTTCCGGCCTTGGGATGCGGATTTACCCCTGTTTGGCGGCAGGATATTTTATCTTGTTTATGCTGTATGCAGAGGTCATATTTCTGTATTATTTCAGCGACACAACCGGCCTGATGCTGACGAGCAGCATCTTTTGCTTGGTTACGCTTGCGGGCAGTATTGCGGCGACACATTTTACGCCGGAGTGGTACGGTATGGGACTGTGTGCCGGTGCCTTTGCCGGTTGGTGTATGGCGTACGCAAGGCTGCGCTGGGTGGAAAAGAACATAGACACGCATATCTTCTGCCAAGGCAGTTTACTGAAACGCGGCGGCGGAGTAAAGCCTTCTGAAATTGTTTATAACGTGTACAAAAAAACGCAGAAATAAGACGCAGAATAAGGAGTAGTAAAGATGGAGGCAGCACTGAAAGTAATTGTGGCGGCAGCGGGATTTTTTTTGCTGGGAATGACTTTTATTATTTATGCAAAAAAGAAGCTGACGGAGGCAGTAAGCCTTGTTTGGGCCATTGCATCCGTTGTCATTATCTTGCTGGGCGTGGTTCCGGGTTTGTCAGGCTGGAGCAGCGCCGTTGTGCAGGCGGGGTGTCAGGCTTTAGTTCTTATTATGCTGGTACTGGTGCTGGGTGCTTTCTGGCTCAGTGTGGAGCTTTCGCAGCTTGTTATGAGGAGCCGGGAACTTGCCATGCACGTTTCCCTTCTAAACCAGGAAAATGAGCGGATTTTGATGGAGCTGCGCAAGATTCTTGGGGAGCGAAAATGATCCGCCGGGTTTTATTCGTCATCAATACTCTTGGGCAGGCCGGGGCGGAGGTGGCGCTGGCAGAACTGCTGAAGCGCCTGAATGACCCGGACTTGGAGATTTCACTTTTTGTTTTGCTGGGGCAGGGGGAACTGATCAAGAAAATCCCGCCTTTTGTCAGACTCCTGAACAAGCGTTACAGTAGCCAGTCGGTTCTTTCAAAGCAGGGTGGACGAGAGCTGAAAAAAACGGTTCTGCGCACTGCTTTTCACCATGCGTCGCTTCTGCGTCTGCTGCCATATCTTTTCAGCAATGCCACAGATATGGTAAGGAAAAAACGTTTTCAGGCGGACAAGTTACTCTGGCGTCTTGTTTCCGATGGGGCCGAGCGTTTTGACGAAGAATACGACCTTGCTGTTTCTTTTCTGGAGGGCGGCTCTGCCTACTATGTGGCCGATCATGTAAAAGCAAAACATAAGGCGGCATTTCTGCACATCGACTATGGCAAGGCAGGCTATACCCGGAAGCTTGACCTGGACTGTTACCTGAAATTTGACCGCATTTTCTGCGTGTCGGATGAGGTTCGGGAACATTTTATAAGGTATTATCCGGAATGCGAAAAGAGAATCCGCATTTTTGAAAATTTTATTGACCCCGATGAAATTCGACGGAAAGCTGTGCTGCCCGGCGGATTTGACGATGGGTACGACGGAATCCGCCTGTTGACGGTAGGCAACCTGAGCTACCACAAAGGCTATGATTTGGCAGTTGAAACCATGGCGCTCCTGAAAAAGTACGGATGCCAAATGCGCTGGTATGTCATAGGGGAAGGCCCGGAACGAAAAAAGCTGGAAAAAATGATTGAAAAGTATGGGCTTCAGAAAGACTTTATTCTGCTTGGAAAAAGAAATAACCCGTACCCCTATTATGCTCAGACGGACCTTTATGTTCACGCGTCCCGCTTTGAAGGCAAAAGCATAGCAATACGGGAAGCACAGGTGCTTGGGTGCGCAATACTCGCTTCCGACTGCAGTGGTAACCGCGAGCAGATTTGTAACGGCAAGGATGGAATCCTGTGCCCGCCGGTTCCGCAGGACTTGGCGTCTGCTGTTATGCTGCTGGCGGGCAGCCGGCAGCTGCGAGAAAAATATGCCGCGGCATCCCGTGGAAAACCGACGGGGAATGAAGAAAATATCCGAATGCTTTATGAACTCTTACAGTAAATGGAGAGCCACTGCTTTTGCGGAGGGTGAGAAAATTGCCGAAAAAACTGTTGATTATTATACCCGCTTACAATGAAGCACAGAATATTTTAAGTGTTCTGAATGAGATTGAGCGGACGGGTGTAAAACAATTTGCAGA
>JAEZFF010000027.1 GCA_023417635.1 Bacillota bacterium
CAGGAACGCGCATTGGCTTTCGCCGTTCCGCACAGAGTCGAGTGCCTCCTGAAGCGAGCGCGTGTAGGTCAGGTTTTTCTGCAGCGCCATATTTTCTTTGTCGATGCCAAGGTACTTTTCCAAAATCAGGTTGTGCAGAACGGAAACGTCCAGCCCGCGGTAAGCGCCGCTTTTTTCCGGCAGGATTTCCGCCATTGCGTCTGCGTCTTTCAGCACCAGCAGATTCCAGCTTTCGCCGCCCGCGTAGAACCCGAAGGCTTTCTTTCCCTGCTGGTACAGTTCGTTCAGCACCGAAGAAATCTGCGACACATCGCCTTCCGGCACAATGCTGAACTTTTCTTCGCAGGCCGCAAGCAGCTTATCCGCCTGAAAATTTTCAAGCCCGCGCACAAGGCGGTGCGTCGGAAATACAACAAGCCCTTCATGCTCCATGTTGACCAGCATCATCATCATGTAGTCTTCACTGCCGTCGGCTTTGCCCTGTTCGCGCCGCCAGTTCCGGTAGTTCAGCGCCGTTTCATAGCGGTGGTGGCCGTCTGCTATGTAAAGCTTGCGGTTTTCAAAATCACCGCAGATGGCGCGGATCACTTCTTTGTCGTTCACCAGCCACAGGCGGTGAGTCACTTCTCCGTCGGAAAATTCATACCGGGGCTTCCCGGAAGAAAGCGCGTTCAGGCGCGCGTCCGTCGTGTGGGCTTCATCCATGTAAAGCGAGTACACCTGGCTGAAGTTACAGCTCGTTGCCTTCATCAGGTTCAGGCGGTCTTCCTTTGCCTTCGAGAGCGTTTCCTCGTGCGGAAGGATAATCCCTTTTGAGAATTCCTCCAGCTTGACAAGGCAGATAACTCCTTTGACTTTCCGGCGAGTGCCGAAGGCCTCGAACTCTTCTTCATAAATGTAGAGGCCGGGGTCGGTGTCGCGGCGCAGAATGCCGTCCTTCAGCCAAGACTGCAGCGTTTCACCGGCTGATGTGTAAGGGTCTTCCCCTTTTGGAAGCTCCAGGCGAATTACGTTGTTTGAGTTTTCGGCAAGGTAGGCGCGGCGCTGTTCTTCACTGATAATATCGTAGGGTGGGCAGGTCAGCTTCGAAATATCCCCCGCCTTGTCCGTGTAGCGCAGGGCGCGGAACGGCTTGATTTCAGCCATACTGTTTCACCGTTTCTCCGCGCTGTTTTTTTAAGCGGAGCCGCCCCGCGCGGCGGGCGTTGGCTTCGTTCCGGCGGGCCGCGTTTCAGCGGTTCACCGTGCTAAAAATCATTATAGCGGCGGGGTGGGGCGGTTGTCAAATCTTTGAGAAAATTCCGTGTTCTGCGCTGTATTTGTGCTGCAAAACTTTTTACGGAAACAGGTGCTTTCCCGCACACAAGGCCATAATTACCAAAAATCGCCGCTTTTTTACGGCGATAATCGTTTTAAAATAACGAACTATTCAAGGAATGTTTACATTTGAACCAAAAAATATTGCTAGAATAAAAGATAGCACTATGTAAGTTATCACAGGAGGGATGCATCCATGATTGAGGTGAAAAACCTCTCAAAACGCTACGGAGAGAATATAGCGCTGAGCCATGTTAGCTTTTCCGTGGGCGAAAATACCGTGGTCGGTTTTCTTGGGCCGAACGGCGCGGGAAAATCCACCACAATGAACATTGTAACGGGTTATATCTCCGCAAGCGACGGTTCTGTAGAGATTGGCGGCCACAATACCCTCGACGAGCCAAACGAAGCCAAAAAGCTTATTGGCTACCTGCCGGAATTTCCGCCGCTTTACCCCGAAATGACGGTAAAAGAGTACCTGAATTTTGTTTACAACCTGAAAAAGGTCACGCTTCCGC
This sequence comes from Bacillota bacterium, assembly GCA_023417635.1. Taxonomy (GTDB): domain Bacteria; phylum Bacillota; class Clostridia; order Oscillospirales; family Acutalibacteraceae; genus Thermocaproicibacter. The sequence goes on from JAEZFF010000027.1 coordinate 1,836, forward strand.
GGGAAAAACATCTTCGGGAAATCTGTACCCTCACGCGCGTGGCTGATGTTTCCGGCCGGCTGATTGCCAATCTTTCCAAAGGCTACCGGCAGCGGGTCGGCCTTGCCCAGGCGCTTGTTGGCAACCCTCCTGTGCTGATTCTGGACGAGCCGACCGTCGGCCTTGACCCAAAACAGATTATCGAGGTGCGCAACCTGGTAAAGAACCTCGGCAAAAACCACACTGTTATTTTAAGCTCCCATATTCTGCCGGAGGTGCAGGCCATCGCCGACCGCATTATCATTATCAATAAAGGCCGCATTGTAGCAGACGGCACACCAAGCGAGCTGGAACACAGCAGCGAAGGCGGCCGGCAGAAGCTTACGGTGCGCATGGAAGGAAACGCCGAAGAGATTGTGCGTTCCTTAAAGCAGATACCTGGCGTGCTGGATGTGTGCGACGACGGCCGCAAAGAGCCGGAAGTGCATCAGTACGAGGTGACCGGCCGCGCGGGTACGGAAATCCGCCGTCCGCTTTTCAATCTTGCAGCAAAACAGAACTGGCCGATTCTCGAGATGGAAAGCAGCCAGCTTTCGCTGGAAGATGTCTTCCTGCGGCTGACCGGCGCCACTTACCTGAGTGACAATGCCGCCAAAGTTCTTGGAAAGGACGGCGAAAAACATTGACCGCTATTGCTAAAAAAGAGCTGAAAAGTTATTTCCATTCGCCTGTAGGATATGTCTTCCTGGGCATTATGCTCCTGCTGTTCGGTCTGTACTACACACAGGTGCTGTTCCTGCAGTCTTCCGATTATATCCCGGTTATTTACAGCGCACTGCTCGTCTGGATTATGGTGATCCTTCTTCCCATTATCACCATGCGCACATTCAGTGAAGAAATTAAGAACAAAAGCGACCAGGGGCTGCTCACTGCGCCTGTCGGCGTGTTCTCCATTGTGATGGGCAAGTTTCTTGCAGCGTTCCTCATGTTTGCCATTGCACTTGCCGCAACGCTGATTCCCGCCGTTATCATCACGTTTTTCTCTTCGCCGGACTGGGCAAAAATTTTCTGTACGTTCGTCGGTATGCTGCTGTGCGGCGGTTCGCTGATTGCCATCGGCATCTTTGTTTCGTCGCTGACGCAGAGCCAGATTGTCGCGGCCATCGGCACATTCGGCATCTCCATGCTGCTGCTGCTTGTGGGCGGCCTTGCCGGCAATGTTTCAAATGAAGCGCTCAAGAACGCGCTGAACTGGATTTCGTTCGACAGCCGTTTCCAGCCGTTTTCAAATGGCATTTTCAACATTTCAAGCCTTGTGTACTTTTTAAGCATTGCCGCAGTTTTCCTGTTTTTAACTGCGCGCAAGCTTGAAAGCAGAAGATGGGGCTAAAGGGGGAAACGAAAATGAATCAGGAAAAAGAACCGCAGAAGCAGAGCCCGGAAGAAACCGTTTCGCCCGAAAAGGAAAACGAAAGCCCTGCGGAAACTGCCACGGAAGAGGCAAAAGCGGAAGCACAGCCTTCCGAAGAAACCAAACCGCAGCAAAAGCAGAAAAAAAAGAAGGACGGCCCTTCTTTCTTTCAGAGTGAAAAATTCAAACACGGCGGAACCGCCACCGCCTTCACCGCCGGGTTTATTGCCATTGTTGTCTTAGTCAATGTGCTTGTGGGCATCTTAAGTGACAAATACCCGTCTATCAATGTAGATGTGACCAAGAGCGGGACGAACACACTTTCCACACAAGCCGTGCAAATTGTTGATAAAGTTAAGATTCCTACGACGATTACTGTCTGCGCCACAAAAGCTGCCTGCGAAAGCAACCAGGTTGTAAACGGCGCGGATTACTCGCAGGTCAGCCGCCTGCTTTCAAAGACGGCCGAGCGGAACTCCAGCATCACCCTCAACTATATCGACCTTGACAAAGACCCCGCTTTCGCCGCCAAATATCAGGGCGACAATCTCACGGCGGGCGATGTCGTTTTCGTGACTGACAAGCGCTACCGCGTGCTTACCGTGAGTGACCTTTTCACTTCGCAGACCAGCAGCGACGGTACCAGCGCTACCTATTACTCCAATGTAGACGCCTCCATTGCGTCGGCGCTGAACCAGGTCACTTCCGAAAGTGTGCCGGTCGCCGCGTTTGACACCAGCCATTCCGAGAAGATGGATTCTTCCGCTTACCAGAAGCTGCTGAAGAGCAACAGTTTTGAAACGAAGGACTTCAACCTGCTGACGGAAAAAATCCCTGAGAAAACGCAGCTGCTCGTAATTGGCTGCCCAACCACCGACTTGACCGATGCCGAAACGGCAAAGATTGATGCCTTCCTGCATGACAAGTCTTCTTCTTCCGACCGCTCGGTGCTCATCACCTACAGCGCGGGCCAGGGAATGCTGCCGAAGCTGAACTCCTACCTTGCACAGTGGGGCCTTTCCGCACAGTCGGATTCCTATATTCAGGAAACGGACGCGCAGAAGTGTGACGGCAGCAGCCTCAATTTCCTTTCCAATATTCAGACAGAGCTGCAGCTCGGCGGCACAAAGACAGATTACGGCTACTTCCTTACGCCGTATTCCTGCCCGATTAACATCACCGCCAAGACGGTTGGCACCAAAAACACTTATTCGCTGATTAAATCAAATGACACCACCGTTGTTTACAAAGGCGAAAGCAAGACCCCTTCGGCGCAGAGCGCACAGAACATCGGCGCGCTTTCGCAGGATACCATGGAAGTAAACGGCAAGACCGTCCACGCAAACGTCATTGCCCTTGGTTCCACATATCTTTTCGCGGGGGACTTCCTGAATGCCACCGCGTTCGGCAACGCCGCTTATGCTGCCGATCTTTCACACTATGCGGCTGGCACAGGCAGTGAGGCCACCAAAGTTACAACAACAAACCACGAGCTTTACGCCAAGGATATTTCCCTGAACACCGGCGCCATGAATGCCCTTGGGTACGGCGTGTTTTTGGTGCTGTTCCCGTTGGCCGTTGTTGTAGCCGGTATTATCGTATACCGCAGGAGGAGGGCACTGTAACATGAAAAGCGGAACTAGAAATATTATAATTGTCGCAGTAACCACCGCCGTGCTGGGCGGAGCGGTCTTTGCCTTGACCAGAGCGGGCGGCTCCGGCTCCTCTTCTTCGAACGGCGCCTCGTCGGGTGCAAGCATCAAGCTGGTTTCGCAGTCCAGCCAAAATGTGGTTTCCATGAAAGTAACGAACCGGAAGGGAAGCTATACGCTTGTCCCGGCCGGACAAAACAGCCTGACTTCTTCCGCCGCCTCTTCTGCTTCCGTAACCTATACGGTGAAAGAGCTTGCAGGCTGCCCGGTAGACACGGACGAAACCTCTTCTGTCCTGCAGAATGGCTTCAGCCTTACGGCAACCAAAAATCTCGGCACGGTAAGCAGCCTTTCCGACTACGGGCTTTCCGACCCGCAGGCTTCCGTTGAGGTTTTGTTCAAAGACGGCTCCACGTTCCGCTATAGAATCGGCAACGCGACTGCTACGGATCCTTCGGCACGCTATTTGTGCAGTGAAAATTCCAGCACCGTTTATGTGGTAAGCGTTAACGCTGGCTTGCTGGAAGGTGCGCCGTATTTTGTAAAAAAACAGTTGGTTTCGCTTGGCGGCGACTCTTCCGCACAGCCTTCGTTTACGAGGATTGCGCTGAGCGGCTCGAAATACCCGCAGCCGGTTGTGCTGCAGGCAGGCTCCGGCGGTACGCTTTCCATTATTTCGCCTACGGCTTATGACGCGGACGGAACAAACCTCAGCGCGCTGCAAACGTGCCTTTCCAGTCTGACGGCGGACTCCGCCGTGGCCTTGAACCCGGACGCAGCCACCCTCAAAAAATATGGGTTTGCTTCGCCGACTGCGGTCGCCGAGTATACGATGAACAAGAAAAACTACAAAATCACCATTGGTGCACAGAACGGCAAAAGCTACTATGCCATGGTCGACGGCGTGAACGTCGTTTACTCTGTTTCGGCGGACAGCGTTTCCGCTTTCGCTGCACAAAGCCTTTTTGGCCTTCGCAGCAAGTTGGCTTTTACGCCGCAGATAGAAACTGTGAAAAAGATTTCCATTGTTTCTGGGGGCAAGGCCTGTGCGGCGTCAGTAACACGCACCGAGAAGACTTCATCCTCTACGGAAGACAAAAAAGTGTACGCCTACAAAGTTACGGGAACCAGCGGCAAAGCGTTGGATTACGACAACGGCTATAAAGGCGCATACGAAAAACTCATCGGCATCCTGCTGTATGCGGATTCTTCCGCAAAGCCTTCCGGTACGCCGGCTGTCACCATAAAATACAGCTACTTTGACAAAACGGGTACAGA
>JAEZFF010000062.1 GCA_023417635.1 Bacillota bacterium
GAGCAGGAGCATGTTGCAAGGTAGCCGCCGCGGGGCAGCAGCTTCATGGCGCGGTAGTTAATTTCTTTGTAGCCGCGCTCCGCATTCTGTACGGTGCGGCGCGATTTCGTAAAAGCGGGCGGGTCCAGTATTACAAAGTCGTATTGATTTTTTGCCGTTTCCGCAAGCTGCGGAAGCAGGTCAAAAACATTTTCTGTCTGAAAACTGAGGCGGTCTTCCAGCTGGTTCAGCTTTGCGTTTGCCTCTGCGGCGGCAATGGCGTCGGCCGAAATGTCGACGGCGTGTACGTGCTCCGCCCCGGCTTTTGCGGCGTTCAGCGCAAAGGAGCCGGTGTCGGTAAAGCAGTCCAGTACATGGCGGCCGGGGCACAGCTGTGCAACAGCGCGGCGGTTGTACTTCTGGTCCAGGAAAAATCCGGTCTTTTGCCCGTTCTCAAAGTCAACCAAATAGTGTATTCCATTTTCTGTGATTTCGGTCTTTGTGGAATCCGGCAGCGGAACACCCTCCAGCGGGAAGAAGCCCTTGTTCTGCTCCATGCCTTCCAGCTTGCGGATGCCAACATCGTTGCGCTCGTAAATGCCGTCAATTTTTTGGCCGTCTTCTGCCAGGATCCGGTGCAGAAGTGGGAAAAGAATGGGCTTCACCTTTTCCATGCCAAGGGAAAGCGTCTGCGTTACCAGGATGTTGTTAAAGCGGTCTACCGTGAGCCCCGGGAAGAAATCGGCTTCGCCGAAAACAATGCGGCAGCAGGAAGTGTCCGGCCCCATAACGGTTTTGCGGTATTCCCACGCATAGCGCAGGCGGCGTTCCCAGAACGCTTCGTCGAAGGTGTCGTTCGCGCTGCGCGAAATCAGGCGAATGCGTATTTTAGAATGGTCGTTAATGAACCCAGTGCCAAGGTAACTGCCGCGGTGGTTCAGCACATCCACAAGTTCACCGTTTTGGTACGGCTCGGCTGCTGTGACTTCCGTGTTGTAAATCCACGGATGGCCTGCGAGAACACTGCGTTCCGCTTTGGGCGTGACTGTGATTTTTGGGTAAGTACGCGTTTGTTTCATAATGATTCCTCACATTAAAAAGCGGGTGGGTTCTGCCGCATCCGCTGAATTTTCTGTTTTTGATGATGGCTGGAGGGAATATTTTAAATTGTTTCAATGTTGTACGAGAATCTTTACAGTATTGTCTTTTCTCTTGTCATTTTCCCCATAATGAGATATAGTATCATTAGCGTAGAACATGATAAAGGAGGAATCCCTATGAAAAAAGGCTTGGCTGCAGTGATTGCCGCTTGTGTGGTAGCGGGTGCTGCGATTGGCTTTTTTACTTACCAATATTATCATCCCCAGACAAAACCCGTAGTTTCATCGTCCCAGCCGGAACAATCTTCTTCGGCAATGGAAAGCTCTTCTTCCCAGCAGAATTCTTCCACAGCGTCTTCTTCTGCAGTTTCTTCGGCTTCAACAAGCGCGGTGCTGAAGCCGGAAACGGAACGCATTATGGCATCCGCCAAACTCGACTGGAAAAAGTATCATCTGAAAGCTGTAAGTCCCAAAACGGTGAAAGACAAGAAATACAGTGCCTATGAGATTTGGGATGACGACCTTATGGCAGGGCCGGAAATCCTTGTAGACCCGGCAAACGGTAAAATTTACACTTGGGCGTCAAGCGACACAGATCCGCTTCCGGTTGAACAGGATAAAGCTTTTGATAAAACGCCGCATACCATCGTTGGCACAATGACGGATGGCGCCATGATGTCCATCACGCTGAAGACGGCAGACGGCAGCGAACTCATTATCCACAGGGTAGGGGTTGACACAAGCGGGCTGAAGAGCATGAAAATCGGAGACCGCATTAAAGTTACCTACACCGGCGTAATAAAAGGAAACGACACTTCGCGCGCTTTCATTACGAAGCTGGAGAATGCATAGCGGTATAAAACAGAATAGGGGGCAGGCCTGCGGGCCTGCCTTTTTATAATTCAGCCGTTTTCCTCACTGGGGCAGGAAGGCTCCAGTATCATCTGGCGATAGGCGAAATTGCGGAAACCAAGGCTTTGGTACAATCGGCGCGCTCCGGCGTTTGTGTCTTCGGTTTCCAGGCGGAAGCGTGCTGCTTTTCCCCTGTATTTTTGAAAGATGCGGTGAAGCATGGCGTGGCCGATGCCGCGGTTTTGAAAGCCGGGGCGTACGTAAATTTCTTCCAGCCAGACGGTCATGCCGCCGCCTTCATTCGACCACGAAAAAGAAAGAAGCGCAAATCCGGCGGCTTTGCCGCCTTCTATGGCAATGCAGCCATCTGCGGCTGTGCTGCCCGAAAGCAGCAGGCGGAAGGTCTTTGCAAAGTTCTCTTCCGGTACAGGATGCAGAACAGCATCTGAACTGTAAAATTCTTTTGACATGGCAAGGTATTCCTGCCGGTCACCCGGCTCAAAACTTCGAATTATCATTTCCCGTAATATCTCCGATCCCAAAAACTGTCTTTTTTCTGATCCTTTGGATCGTCATCGTCCTGCGGCTTGTACTGCTCTTTTTGTTTGCGTTTTATGGCCTTTCCGTACACACATTGTGCCGCCAAAGCCATCGTCATTAAAACGGCGCATAGAATACCGCCTTTGCCCGTAACACCGCAGTAAATAGAAAGGCACACGGCCGCCAGGGTGAAACCCCACGCCAGGATAGCCAGAATTTTTTCATTGCTCACAAACAGCCCACCTCACCCAATAAGATGCTTCTGCTTCCATCTTATCCGGTTTGGCGGGCTGTTGTCAAGTTTTCGTCAATTTAAGGAACTGATTTTACGAAAAGAATGGATTTCGCGTTAAACGCGGCGGAGATAATCGAGAACGCCGGATTGTTTTCCGTTTTTCAGGAAAACGCGTGGAACGCGTGTAGCAATGCCGCACACAATTTCGTAAGAAATTGTCCCGGCAAGTTCGGCAAGGTGGTCGGCGGTAACGGCTTCACCGTCTTCACGGCCGATGACCGTGACTGTGTCGCCAGCCTTTACGCCTGGAATGTCAGTTATGTCGAGCATGAGCTGGTCCATGCAGACGCGGCCGATAATTTTTGCCCGTTTTCCATGCACCAGCATTTCAGCGCCTTCGCCGAAGCGGCGCAGGTAGCCATCCGCATAGCCAATGGGCACTGTGGCTACAACGGTTGGCCTCTGAGAAGTGAAACGGCGGCCATAGCTTACACAGGTTTGCGGCGGAACTGTTTTTACAAGCGCTACGGTGCTTTTTACCGACATGACCGGCACTAGGTTTCTTTTGTGAAGGACGTCGCCCGAAGGCATCAGGCCATAAAGGATAATTCCGGGGCGAACCATGTCAAGCTGCATTTCTGGAAAATCAAAGATTGCGGCGGAGTTTGCACAGTGACGTATGGCAAAGTGGATGCCGCGCTGTTCCAGCAGGCTGATGGCCGAAGAAAAGCACTGAAACTGACGCTGTGTATATGCTTTTCCACTTTCCCCTTCATCCGCAACGGCAAAGTGGGTGAAAACGCCTTCCGGGTTCAGCCCGGGCAGGCGGCAGGCATGCTCCATCGCGTCAAGGGAGGCACTGTCGCGCTCTGGATTCTGGTAGAAAAATCCAACGCGCGTCATGCCGGTATCAACCTGAATATGTGCGCGCACCGTAACGCCGGCCTTCACGGCTTCCGCCGAAAGCTGCTCTGCGTACTCGGAGCCGACGACTGCCTGCGCGATGTTGTTTTCCGCAAGTTCTGCAGCAAGGCAAGGCGGCGTGTAGCCAAGGATAAGAATCGGCAGTTTTGCACCGGAGCGCCGTAACTGTTCCGCTTCTTCCAGATTGGAAACGGCAAACCAGTCCGCGCCCAGCTGCTCATAGAGCTGCGCCAGACGCTCAGCGCCATGGCCGTAGGCGTCTGCCTTTACAACACAGCAGATTTTAGTGCCGGGCTTTACCCCAGCACGAATTGCCCGGTAATTGCTTTCAACTGCGTCAAGGTCAATTTCGGCCCATGTTCGCTTCAGATAATCCATTTTTACGCCAGCCTTATTTAAAATATTTTACGCCGGATTCAAAAATCTTCTGGTCTTTCGCACCCGGTACATTTTTGTAAAGATCTTTTCCCTGCCGTTCGGAATGCCCCATTTTGCCAAGGACGCGGCCATCCGGGCTTGTGATGCCTTCAATGGCACAGACAGAGCCGTTCGGGTTCCAGAGGATGTCACCGCTCGGTGTGCCGCCCGGCGTGCAGTACTGTGTGGCAATCTGCCCGTTTTCCGCCAGTTTTTGCAGGACTTCACTGTTTGCCACAAACCGGCCCTCACCGTGGGAAACCGGGACCGTAAAGACGTCGCCTGCGTTTACACCGGAAAGCCACGGCGACTTCACAGAAGCAATGCGCGTGTAAACCATGCGGGAAACGTGGCGGCCAAGCGTATTAAACGTAAGAGTCGGCGCATTTTCATCCGGCGGGGTAATGCGGCCAAACGGCACAAGCCCCAGTTTGATGAGCGCCTGGAAGCCGTTGCAGATGCCAAGCATCAGGCCGCCGCGCACATCGAGAAGCTGTGTGACGGCTTCGGCAACGCGCGGACTGCGAAACGCCGTGGCAATAAATTTGCCGGAGCCATCCGGTTCGTCGCCGCCGGAAAATCCGCCCGGGAGCATGATAATCTGCGCTTTTGAAATCGACTTTTCCATGCGCGCAATGGTTTCTTCAATGTCCGCCGGGCACAGATTCTTTACAACAAGTACATCGGTCTCGGCACCGGCGCGCTCAAAGGCGCGGGCAGTGTCATATTCGCAGTTCGTGCCGGGGAACACCGGGATGAAGACGCGCGGTTTCGCAGCCTTTATAGCCGGGGCTTTTGAATTCCGCTCTGTGCAGAGCGGAATTTCCGTGACCGGAACGCTTTCCGCTTTTGTAGGGAAGACCTTTTCCAAGGTGCTGTCCCATGCGGCGGCAAGCTCATCGAGGGAAAGGACGCTGTCCCCCAGCGTTACCTGCGGTTCGGCGGTTGTTTCGCCGAGCGGTATGTCAGCAAGCCCTTCCAGGCTGCCGTTCAGTTCGGCAACGATTGCACCGGAGCAGGGCGAGAAGAGGAACTCATCACGCAGGATAGACCGTTCGAACTGGAAGCCGATTTTGTTGCCAAAGCACATACGCGCCACAGCCGCGGCTACACCGCCTTCGCGTACGGTAGAGGCGGATACGATGCGCCCGGCTTTTATCATGCGATGGACCGCGGCATAGTAGTGCTTCAGCGCGGGCCAGTTTGGCATCAGGGTTGCGGAATCTTCCGGAATCGGAAGCAGCACAACTTTTGCGCCTGGCTTTTTAAAGGCCGCTGAAATTGTCTGGCTGGCCTTCGTCATGGTAACGGCAAAGCTCACGAGCGTGGGGGGAACATCCAGCTTTTCAAATGTGCCGCTCATGCTGTCTTTCCCGCCGATGGCGGGCAGGCCCATTCCAATCTGTGCTGCAAAAGCGCCCAGCAGGGCTGCGGCAGGTTTGCCCCAGCGTTTCGGGTCGCCCGTCATGCGTTCAAAATACTCCTGAAAGGTCAGGCGGCTTTTCAGCGGGTCGGCACCAACGGCGGCCAGCTTCGAAAGGCTTTCCACAACGGCATAGGCAGCGCCGTGGAACGGCGAAAAACGCGAAATGCCGGGGATAAATCCATAGCCCATAGCAGTTGCGTCGTCGGTTTCGCCTTTCAGCACCGGAATCTTCGCCACCATGGCATCTTCCGGCGTAAGCTGATACTTCCCGGCAAACGGCATCAGCACGGTTCCTGCGCCGATGCTGGAATCGAATCGTTCTGCTAGGCCGCGCTGGCCGCAGACCTCAAGGCGGGAAAGATTTTTACGGAAAGCTTCTTTCAGCGGAAGACTTCTTAAGCATTCCGGCACTTGCTCCCGGTAGGTGTCTTTCGGGTCAGCGGCGGCAATCAGGGCATCCGCATGCTGCGTAACGCCGTTCGTGTCCAGAAAGGCACGGGTGATGTTGACAATCGTGTCACCGCGCCACGTCATTTTCAGGCGCGGCTCTTTCGTTACGGCGGCTACGGCGGTTGCGTTCAGATTTTCTTCCCGCGCAGCCGCAATGAAGCAGTCTGTGTCTTCCGGGGTGAGGACGACGGCCATGCGTTCCTGCGACTCGGAAATAGCAAGTTCTGTGCCGTCAAGCCCTTCATATTTTTTGGGGACTTTGTCAAGGTCAATGGCAAGCCCGTCAGCCAGTTCGCCGATGGCAACGCTCACACCGCCCGCGCCAAAGTCATTACAGCGCTTGATGAGGCGCACAACGTCTTTGTGGCGGAAAAGCCGCTGAATTTTGCGTTCGGTTGGCGGGTTGCCCTTTTGCACTTCCGCGCCGCAGACCTCGATGGATTTTGCTGTATGCGCCTTGGAAGAGCCGGTTGCACCGCCGCAGCCGTCACGGCCGGTCGCACCGCCGAGCAGGACGACCACGTCGCCGGGCTGCGGTTCCTCACGCACAACGTTTTCTTTCGGCACTGCGCCGATTACCGCGCCAATTTCCATGCGCTTCGCAGCATAGCCGGGGTCGTAAAGTTCCGTGACCTGCCCGGTCGCAAGGCCAATCTGGTTGCCGTAAGAACTGTAGCCGTGCGCTGCGCCCGTGGTGATTTTGCGTGTGGGGAGCTTGCCTTTCATCGTCTTTTCAAACGGGATGCGGGGGTCGCCGGAGCCGGTCACGCGCATGGCCTGGTAAACGTAAGCCCTGCCGGAAAGCGGGTCGCGGATTGCGCCGCCAAGGCAGGTGGCAGCGCCGCCGAAAGGCTCGATTTCAGTCGGGTGGTTGTGCGTTTCATTTTTAAACTCAACAAGCCATTTTTGCACTTTGCCGTCTACCGTAACCGGCACTTCTATGGAACAGGCGTTGATTTCCTCGCTGAGGTCAAGGTCGGGAATTTGACCGCGCTTCCGCAGAAGCTTCATGCCAATGACGGCCATGTCCATCAGCGAAACAGGACGGTCGGTTTTGCCGTAAACTTCATCGCGCGCGTCATAGTAAGCTTTCAGTGCGTCTTCTACAGCGGAACTGACGGCTGACTTCTCTACTTCGATTTTGTCGAGGCGCGTGAGGAAGGTCGTGTGGCGGCAGTGGTCGCTCCAGTAAGTATCAATTACGCGGAGTTCGGTCACAGTTGGGTCGCGGTGTTCCGTACCGCGAAAATAGTCGCGGCAGAAAACGAGGTCTTCGAAGCTCATGGCAAAGCCCATGGAGGCATAGTACTTTTTCAGTCCTGTTTCATCCCACGCGGTGAAACCTGTTACGAGGGCAACTTTTGCCGGAGTGTCGGCTTTTGCATCCAGTGTTTCCGGCTTTTCAAAAGAAGCAAGCCGGCTTTCCACCGGGTTTATCAGGTAATCCTCAATTTTTTCAAGTTCAGCATCGGAAAGATTTCCTTTTAAGGCGACAAGTTTTGCAGTGCGCACCTGCGGGCGTTCGCCCTGTGTAAGCAGCTGCACACACTGTGCGGCGGAGTCGGCGCGCTGGTCGTATTGCCCGGGAAGGTACTCCATGGCAAAAGCATTGCATCCCTCCGGCATCGGATAGGCTTCTTCATAAACGAGGTCTGCATTTGGCTCCGAAAAAATGGTATCCCGGGCTGCAGTGAATTCTTTTCGGGAAATACCGGAAATGTCGTACCGATTGACTAGATGGACGTCTTCAATGGCTTTCATCCCCAGATTTTCGATTAAGTCCGCTTTTGTCTGGCGCGCTTCCACGTCGAACCCAGGCCTTTTTTCTACAAATATCCGGATGACTTCAGACATATTTTCCCCCGTTCCGCCGTTTTACAGCTGAATTAATGTCCTTTTTATTCTACCACAACCCCCGAAAGCAGGGAAGAGTGAAAGCACCGAAATTCGGAGCTGCGGCCGCTTTGTTTCTGTTCTTTTTCGCTTCATGAGTTGTGCCTTTTTGCAGATGCATTTTTGACTGGAAAATTTTTCCTTACTATTCTCAACGTTCCAGAATAGAAGAATCATTTTTGATTTCAGATAGCCTGTGGCGGGAAAGCCCTGAAAGTTCTCGCCAGGCCTCTTTCAAGAGGCCGTGGCCGCAGCTTTCATCAAAGCGGAAGCGATGTGCCCGGCGGAAGCAATGCTTCCGGAATCGGAATTCTCAACGAGTACAACGAAAGCGTACGGCGTGTTTTCATTGGAAGAGAAACCGGCCATCCAGCAGTTTGGGTTTTTGCCGTTGCCGACTTCCCCCGTGCCGGTCTTAGCACAGACCGCCATGCCGGGGAAGAGATCATCGCCGTACTCGGAAGAAACATCGTTGCGCATATAGTCGCGCAGACGCCCTGCAGTGTCGCTTGCAAGCAGCTGGCTGCCGTTTGACGCTGCACCCATTTTAACGGGAATCCCCACGGACGACGTAATGCTCTTTATCATATATGGCATAACGGGCGTGCCTCCGTTTGCGATGGCGCCCATCAAAACGAGGTAATGGTACGGATTCACAAGGTCGGTGTATTGGCCGACACCCGACCAGCCGAGTTGATCGGAAGAGGCTTTTGAGGCGTTATAGCTGCTTGCCTTCGTGGGAATGCCGTCAAGGGAGAACCCACGGTTAAAGCCAAGTTTATTTGCTGTGTCATTCATCTTGGAAGCGCCAAGCTCAACGGCAATCTGCGCAAATGCCACATTGGAAGATTTCGCCAGCGCCTGCTTAAATGAGAGCCTGCCGTAAGAAAACATATCGGTGATTTTGTTGCCGTTTATGGTAACGCTTCCGTTGCAGTCCCAGGTGCGGCTGTCGAGGTCTGAGATATTTTCAATGGCCGCGGTTGAGGTAACGACTTTAAAAATGGAACCGGGCGTAAAGGAAGAAGACAGAACTTTGTTGAGGTATGCACCGTTGTACGTCTGGTTTGTGTTTACATCTTTCGGCGGGCTTTGCGGGTCAAAGTCCGGCATACTGACCATGCAGAGCATTTCGCCTGTGTGGTAGTTGTAAAGCGCGGCGGAACCGTTGCGGCCGTCAAGTTTTTGCCGCGCGAGGCGGCACAGCGAGGAATCCAGCGTCAAGCGGATGCTGCACCCCGCAGATTTCCCCGTTGGTGAGGTGAGGCCGGTAATGAAGTTGTAGCCCGAAAGTTCAGAGCGGTAATTGTACTGCACACCAGTAGAGATAAAGCCTTGTGTGTCACCAACTGTGTGCAGCATGGCACAGCGGGTTTCATAGTCGCTGTTGTAAACGCGCTTGCCGTTCTTGCTTTCGGCCAGAATAACGCCTTTGCGGTCCAGTATGCTGCCTTGCCCCGAGGAGACCCCAGTTCCGGCAATATGCCCGTTAAAAGGCTGCACCGCCCAGCTGCCGCCCTTCGTGGCAAACCCATAGAGGAATACGCCCATTCCAAAGAAAAATGCGGCGGCCAGGCAAAACAGAATCAGCGAACGGGTACCGGTTGTTTTCATCTTTTCTGCCTCCTTGCCGCATAAGTGCGTTCATCGCTTGCCTTTAGAAAGGCAAGCAGCCCCCATACGCAAATCATGCTGGAACCGCCCTGGCTGATAAACGGCAGAGTAACGCCCGTAAGAGGGAGTACGTCGGTTGCGCCGAAAACGTTCAGGCAGGCTTGAAACAGCAGCATGCCGCCTGCCGCGCAGGCAGCAATCGAGTAAAGTGTGGAACGGCTGCGTGTGGCGTCGGAACGCGCGTACAGCGCCAGAAAAGCGAGAATCATCACGACGACAACGCCAAGCAGAATTCCCATTTCTTCACATACCATGCCAAAGGCAAGGTCGCTTGTGGAAGCAAAAACATCTTTCAGGCACCCATGCCCGAGGCCAACGCCGAAGAGGCCGCCTGAAGCGGAGTAGCTCAGTACACGCACCTGCTGGTAGCCGGAGTCACCCGTATGCTCCCATACATGCCGCCAGACTTCAAACCGCTGCGCCACATAAGGTTTGATTTTCAAAATCAGGAAAGCGCCGAAGCCGGCAACGGCACAGGCAAGCGCAATGGTTCGCACGCTGCCGGAGCGCATGAATGCAACGATAAGAAAGGTCACAAAGAAAATACAGGCCGTGCCAAAATCGTGCATGAAGAACAAGGCACCCATGCAGAGTGCGGAAAACCCGATAAATCCGGTCAGGTTCTTGTAAGTTTGCAGGCGGTCAAGCGTGGAAGTGCCCACCAGAATGAACGCAACCTTAATGAATTCGGAAGGCTGTATGGTCAAAGGCCCCAGAACAATCCAGTTGCGCGCACCGTTGCGCGAATGCGCCAGCAAAAGGTTTACGGCAAAGAGCAGCACTGCCAGTATGCCGATTTTCACACGCCACTGCATCACGCGGTCCATGTCGCCAAGAAACCAGATCATAAACCGGTAGAAAACAACGCCCAGCACAATGGCGGCAAGCTGTGTGCAGGCTCCTTTCATCTCTACGCCGGACTGCATAGCCATCCCTACGCCGCAGAGAAGAAAAGCAAGCGTCTCCAGCTCAAAGCTTACAAGCCCAAGCAGATGGATGGTATAGAAGTAGAAAATCCATTCCAGCAGCATCAGGCCGCACAGCGGAAGCGCCGGCTTCAGGTCAAATTTTCCGGTGGAAAACGTCAGTTGAATACCCAAAAAGATTTGGGTAAGAAAAACGGAGCACATCAGCGCAAAAGGCGGGGCCGCATGCCTATTCGAGGGTTTTACAGGCGGCATGCCGATGTCATCGGTGCGCTTGAGCATCAGGGTGGTGGAACCCATGGCGATTACATCCCCCGGCAGTACCGGAATGCGGTCTTTTACTTTATGGCCGTTTACAAAAGTGCCTGCCTTAGAGTTAGTGTCTGCTACAAACCAGCCACCTTCCCGCCGCATTAAGACGGCGTGGGCACGGCTGGCTGTGGGGTCATGCAGAACAACGTCGCAGCTGCGGCTGCGGCCAAGGGAATTTTCCCAGTACATCACCGGAAGGATTCGGTGTGAAGTCATATCCTCCAGCGCCATAACGGGGTATTGCTTCCGCTTGCCGAGGCGCATGGATGTAAAGCACCGAACCGCAACGGCAATGCTGATAAATGGAACAATAACCCGCAGCGCAAATAACACTACGGAGATAACGTCGGATGAAAGGGCTTTAAAATTCAAACGGAAATCCTCCTTTCCAAAATTACCTCCATTATAGCGAAAAAAATGGTGAAAGTAAATCGGCAGAATTTCATGGAACCCAAAAAGCGGGAACCCAGTTACGGTTCCCGCATAAAGATTGCCGAAAAAACAAAAATCTCAACGCTTTGCGATTATTTCGCCGGAATTCTTGCAGATGCTGTTTGCCGGGACAAAGCCGCGAACCATGGAAAGCGGGTAAATGTTTGTGCCGCGCCCTACAACGGTGCCCGGGTTCAAAACAGTGTTGCAGCCGACTTCCACATGGTCGCCCAGCATGGCGCCCACTTTTTTCATGTTTGTTTCAATGCGCCCGGAACCGGTGTGTACGGTAACGAGCTTTTTGTCGGACTTTACATTGGATGTGATGGAGCCTGCGCCCATGTGTGCTTTGAAACCGAGGACGGAGTCGCCTACATAGTTGTAGTGAGGAACCTGGACGCCGTCGAACAGGATAACGTTTTTCAGTTCGGTGGAGTTGCCCACTACGCAGCCTGCGCCCACTAGGGCTTTGCCGCGGATAAATGCACACTGGCGGACTTCGGTGTCCGGCCCAATAATGCAGGGCCCGTGCAGGTAGGCAGAGTCAAAGACTTTTGCGGACTTTGCTACCCAAATGTCTTCGCCGCGCTGTTCATATTCTTCCGGGGAAAGCGATGCGCCAAGTTTGCGGATGAAGTCTTCAATCAACGGAAGAGCTTCCCACGGGTAGTCAATGGATTCAAGAAGCGGCTTTGCCGCCGTATGGGTCAAGTCGTACAAGTTTTTAATCATAGCTTGTTCAAACATAGTATATCAGGTTCTCCTTTTGTTCATTCAACTGAATTAGGGGATTGTTCCGGTGCATTGCCTGAAGACTGTTTTTTCATTTCCAGCAGATCCGCTGTGTTCAGCTTGCCGTCAAGATCCATGTCGGCGGCAAGCGCCAGTTCAGGCGAAAGTGCCTGGTTCCCGGTAAGGTCATCGTAAAACATACTGCAGCCGCGCTCTGTTGCATGACCGCATTGTGTGAGGTCCCCCAGGATTACAGCATGAAATGTGTAGGCGAAGTCCCCGCTGCCTACTGTGAGACAGTCGCCGGTGCAGACCAGCCCGCTCTTCCGCTCTGTTCCGTCAGCGGAGATGTCGGTGACGGAACAGCTGTCTTCCTTCTGAAGCTGTTCCGCAAGCGTCTCAACACGGATGGACCGTGCAAAGACCGAAAACCCGTTCTTTTCTGCCGCACCGGGCAAAACTAGTTTTTCCAGCGGTCGGGACGAAATGCTGGAAGGCGAAGGGTTCGGCGGCGGGCTGGGCTCGGAAGAAACATTGGGCGAAGAGGAAACATGAGGGTTAGAAGAAACATCGGGAGCAGAAGAAGTGCCGGGTTCGGAAGAAACATCGGGGGTTGAGGAAGTGCTGGGGCTGGAAGAGGAAGGAAGGCTTCCTTCCACTGCAATTTTGTAGCAGATGACGGTTTCGCCGGAAGGTGCTTTCAGTACGGCCAGGTCATCGTTTTGCAGGAAACCTTCCGAACGAATGGAACCATCCGGCTTTAGGACCGTAAGGGTATACTCTGCCGGGAGCTGAAGATAGGACTTCAGGTGGCTGACATCCAGGGTTGGTTCAACGGTAAGGCTGTCTGTAGGTTCTGGAAGAGGCTCCTGTGCGGCGCGTGAGAAAGCAGGCACTGCGCACAGGCAAAGAAGAAAAATAAATAAGGATACAAGAACTCTTTTGTGAAAATTCGTTGTCATAATTCTCAATCACCGGTTTTTATCGTGGCGCAGAGTTTATGACGGTGTGGAAGAACGTGTCGAATTTTCACAAATATAGGAGAATTCAGTGAGACTTTGGCGGAACAAAACCAACTTTTTTCATCACTTTGCGCAGGGTGTGTATGGAGATGCCGTATGCTTTTTCTGCGCCTTCGCTCCAGCACTGTTCCAGGTAGTCCTTATTCTTAATATAGTCGTCATAGCGTTCCCGAATGGGGCGCAGATGTTCGGCAACGGCTTCGCCGACAGCGGCTTTGAAATCGCCGTAGCCTTTCCCGGCAAATTCGCTTTCAATTTGTTCGTAGGTTTTCCCGGTTACACAGGAGTAAATGCCCATCAGGTTATTTACGCCGTCCTTGCCTTCCGCATAGCGGACGCAGGCTTCACTGTCAGTTACGGCGCGCTTGAATTTGCGCATGATGTCCTCCGGCTTGTCCAGAACGGCAATGGAGGCGTTGGCGTTATCATCCGATTTGCTCATCTTTTTGGTTGGGTCCTGCAGCGACATGATTTTTGCGCCCTTCGGTGGGATGTAACCGTCCGGCATGGT
>JAEZFF010000067.1 GCA_023417635.1 Bacillota bacterium
GAAAGATAGAAAAAACGACTTTTTTCGAATTGCATCTTTGCCGAGAAAATGATATAGTTATTTTACATTATTCTACGGGCAGGCGGTAAGCCTGCCTTGATTTTCTGCGGAGGACGCATGAATTACGACAGACTTGTTAGTACCACGGCGGATATTGGCGACTTGCTGATTGCCAATGGCGCCGAGATTTCCCGTGCGGAGGAATCCATGCGCCGTATCTTTTACGCATACGGCGTAAAGCGCAGCGATGTTTTTGCCATACCAACTTTTATCAGTGTTTCCGCCAGCGCGCCGGATGGCCGCCCAATTACTGCGATACGGCGCATTCCTGTGCGCCAGGTTAATATGAATCGTGTAGACCAGGCGAACGCACTGTGCCGCCGCGTTTGCCGCGGAAAGCCGGAGCTTGACGCTGTAAACCGCGAAGTACGGCGGATTGGCAGCATGCCAACCGTTCCGTTTTTGCTGCAGATAGCTGCCTATGCTTTCGTTGCGGCTGCTTTTACTCTTTTTTACGGTGGAAATGCTGCGGATGCCGTCGTCGCTTTTCTGTGCGGTGCGGTTATTAAGCCGGTTTGGCGTCTGCTGGAGCATTTTCATGTGAATCAGTTTTTTCTCTATATTGCCGCCAGTTTTGTTCCTGCGGCGATTGCTTTAGTGCTTGCACATTTTTATATTGCACTGGATTACGACAAGATTGTTATTGGTGCGCTGATGAACCTTGTGCCTGGAATCGCTATTACTGACTTCATGCGTGACATTATTGCAGGGGATATGATTGCAGGAATCCTCCGCTTTACAGAGAGTTTTCTGGTAGCCGCAGCGATTGCCATTGGAGCCGGTATTGCTCTTACTGCCTCACGCATGATTCTGGGGGTGTAGCAAATGGAGTATCTTGCCTGTTTGTGGGCATTTTTTGCCTGTTGCGCTTTTGGGCTTGTTTACAGTATGCGCGGCAAAACGCTTGTAATCGCCTCGCTTGGTGGGGCCATCGGCTGGTTTGTATACCTTTTGATGAATTTTGCCAAAAATGATATTTTTCAGTTCTTCGTTGCAACGGTTGCAACGGCAATTTATTCTGAAATTATGGCGAGGGTGCTGAAGAAGCCGGCTACGGAGTTCCAAATTGTCGCTTTGCTGCCGATGGTTCCCGGCGGCGGTATTTTTTACACCATGGAGTACTGTGTGCTTGGTAATAACGATATGTTTATCCGTACGGGGCTTCACACGCTTGGCATTGCCGGTGCGCTTGCCATGGGAATTCTTTTGGTTTCCTCTCTTTTTCGCATTAGTACCCCGGCGTATATTGGACCAAATGATAAATAAAAATCGGGGCTTTCCTCCAAAACAAGAAGGGAAGCCTCGATTTTTCTTTACTTTTTGCAGTAGACAGCAATTGCACGGCTCATAAAGTTGGCAAGCCCATTGCCAAAACGGTCAATATTTTTCTGAAAACGCGTGTCACCACTGTACATCTGCCCCAACCCTGCCAGAATCTCATTGGTGCAGGTATAAAAATTCTTGGTAATGCAGTCCTGCCATTCTTTTACGAGTGCCTGAACCTCCGGCGCATCAGGTTTCTTTGTCATAACAGCGGCAAACTTTTGGAAAATCGCTTCGGATTCGTCCTGAAGGCGTTTCCAATCCTGCTGCGTGTAAGAAGCGGTTCTTTGCTCACTTTCCCGGTAAGCTTCTGTTTTTCCCCAGCGCTTTTTCGCTTCTTCCGCATATTCTTTCTGTGCCGTTTCAATTTCAGTACGGTCAAATTCCTGAAAACTCATAGCTTTTTCTCCTTTTAGTGTTCGGTCGGCAAGGTTAATCAGTCCGTTTAGTCGGTCACGCTCCATTACAAGCATTTTCCGGTGGTGCTGCAGCGCCTTGCGCGGTTCAAAAGAGGGACTGTCAAGAATCAAACGGATTTCTTTCAGCGGGAAGCCAAGTTCCCGAAAAAACAGGATTTGCTGCAGGCGGCCAAGCGCTTGGCTTCCGTACAGCCGGTACCCGGTTTCGGTGGTTTCGGTCGGTTTCAGCAGGCCGATTTCATCGTAGTAATGCAGTGTGCGCACACTGATTCCGGTCATCGTAGAAACTTCCTTTACTGTTTTCATCTGGACTCCTCCTTTCTGAAAGCCATGTTACACTATGACGCAGCGTAAGAGTCAAGAACTTTTTGAAAAAAATTAAGGCTTTTCAATCTTTTCTTCGGATTTTTCAAGCTTTTTGTTATGAAGGTAATTTACCCAGTAGACAGTACCAATCATCAGCGCTCCTACTCCGACTACCAGTTCGCCGATTCCATTGTAAATTGTAGCTTGAGAATCCGCAATTTTTAAGATGATGTGGCCGACGATACTGATACCGCCTAAGCAGAACATAATGGAGAGAATACGAAAATTACCTTCTCGAATCCCATCATAGGCGTTTGTAACAATCAGTCGAATGGTAATTATGAGAACCGAACCCCAAAGACCAATTAGCATCTGCGAAAAATTGCTTGCCCAATGTATGCCTGCTTCATTTAAGGCAAAGCACAGAACGATAAAAATTGCTAACGTACAGTAACCGATTTGGAAGGCTTTCCCGCGTTCTAGAGCCTGGCGTTCATCGTAGCCTTTGTCGTATTGTTTCATGTCATTTATCCTCCCCGAAAAGTTCGTCAAGTGTTTTTCCAAGTACTTTGCAGATAGCCCGGCACAGCCGGATCGTTGGGTTGTATTCGCCTTGCTCTATGGCATTCATCGTTTGGCGCGAAATACCAACGGCTTCGGCCAGCGCTTTCTGCGTCATGTCATGTTCCGCGCGGGCTACCTTAATTGGGATGTTTCTGCCCATTTCATCACCCTCTGTAGACAAATAATATCATATAATGTACATAGTGTCAATTATATATTACATAAATTACACTATACAAGAATAAAAAAGTGACCGCAATGCGTCGTTTTGGTGTGTGGGCGCTAGGGAGCTGAATTCGCTGCTTGCCTTGTTTTTTTGAAAGAGGTATAATAGAGATGCTGAATAACTGATAAAATCCATTCGGTTTGTTTCGGCATAAATATTAGACCAAGGTGAAAAAATTGAAATTCCAAAATTATTTTGGCACAGAGCTTCAGTTATTCTTAGAGAACAACCGAAAGGAAAATACAGTTGTCTTTTTTAAAGGTTTCGGCCGCATGCAGAACCAGGTTGTACTTTCTTGCCCGGAGGCACTTTCTCCCGATGGAATCCTCAATCAGGACGGTACGCTCAATCTTCCGGCGCTGGAGGCAAAAAAAGACGGCCTGGCAGCTCAGTTGCTTGCAGAGCAGGGCTTTCGGGTAGGTTTGTACGAGCAGCTTTTAGCCGTACTGCGTGCAGATCCTGATTTTTTTAACCGGTACAGCGGAGAAATTCGGATTGCGGAAAACAATCTGTTCTTTGACCATTACCCAGCGGCGATTTCTTCGGAGGCCGTCCAAAAACTTTACCACTATTTTCAAGGTGAAACAGCCGACATACCGGAAGAACTGGCTGTTTACCTCAATTATTACGGCGATGTTGCTTCGCCGGATGAAGCACATTATTTTACGGCTCCTTTCAACCGGTATGCAGACGAAAAGCTGCCGGTTTTCCCTTTCTTTTCGGCAGGTGAAAGCATACAGGCTAAAAAGCTGGAAAAAGGGAAACCCCTTTTCGTTTCAAGCCTTGACTTCCTGATTCAGAAAGCAGACTTGCTGGAAGACCGCCTGCCAGAAGGGTTCCTTTACAGTGTAGAAGCCCAGGCTGACCCCAAGCAGCACGGCTTCGGGGCTTTTGTGGAAATACTGAAAGCACTGAAAATTCCGTACGGAATCCAGCGCTTTCAGCGGTTTAACATTTCTCAAAAATCTTCCGAAAACGAATATTTGCCTTTGCTGCAAAAATACTGGGGCGCAGACGCTTCTTTCCGTAAGTTAAAGTTTTACAGTGACCCGGATTCTAAAAACGATACTGTTGAGATTTCTCAGGGAAAAATCATCTCGCAGATTATAGCCCAAAGTGAAACGGCGCTCAGCGGTAACCGTGATTTTCGCAATATTTTTATTACGGCACCAACCGGCGCAGGCAAGTCCTTGCTTTTTCAGCTTCCAGCTCTTCATTTAGCCGAAAAGTCCAGCGCTGTCACCATCGTGATTACGCCGCTGATTGCCCTTATGAAAGACCAGGTTATGCAGCTGGAACAGGAGCACCATGTAACCTGTGCAACTTATATTAACTCCACGCTTTCTTTTGAGGAGCGTGAAAAGCGTATTAACGCAATTCATTCCGGTGAAAAATCCATTGTTTACCTGGCACCGGAGCTTTTGGTTTCCATGCCGCTTGATTCCATTACGGGCGGCCGCAAAGTTGGTCTGTTTGTAATCGATGAGGCACATATCGTTACCACGTGGGGTAAGGATTTCCGTGCGGACTACTGGTACTTGGGTGACTTCCTGAAAAAGCTGAAACGCGAAGGCGTTTGGTTCCCAATTCTTTGCCTCACGGCGACTGCTGTTTACGGAGGCGCGGAAGACGTTGTAAACGAAACCACTGCCAGTTTGTTTCTCAATGATCCTCTGCTGTATCTCGGCAGCGTCCGCAGAGAGAACATTCAGTTTAATATCCGCCAGGTCAGCCCGAAGAGTGTTACCGGCGGGGTGGAATCTTTCAAAGTGAAAAAAGCGGCCGAAGCCGTGAAAACCTATGTGGAGCGCGGTGAGAAGTCACTTGTTTACTGCCCGTTCATCACGCAGGTTGATGATATTTACCTTGCTCTTGACCCGGCAGTGAGGCCGAAAGTCAAGAAGTATTATGGTACGCTTGACAAACAGACACGCGACGAGGCACAGGCCAGTTTTCGTTCGGGTGAATGCCTTGTTATGATTTGCACCAAAGCGTTCGGCATGGGCATCGATGTGAAAGACATTTGCAATGTTTATCATTTTGCACCGACGGGAAGCCTTGCAGACTATGTACAGGAAGTAGGCCGTGCCGCAAGGCAGGAAGGTTCGCAGGGGAGTGCTGACTCCGACTTCCTGCCGACCGACATCCGCTATGTTCGTACACTGAATGGTATTTCAGAGATAAAGCAGTACCAGCTTCGTGAAATGCTGCGGAAAATCTGCACGATCTGTCAAGAAAAGCAAAAATGCAGCCTCTTCCTTTCTCCGGATGCATTTTCATATCTCTTTGGCACAAAAGATATTGAAAACCGTGTGAAAAATGGCCTCTTGCTGCTTTCCAAAGACCTTGAACATCTTTACGGGTACCCAGTGCTTACCATACGTCCGAAGGCCATTCTGACAAAAGGCTTTGTGAACGTACCGCTTTCTGCCGCAGAAAAATTTGAAAGCGTTTATGGCAGCGCTGTTCACCGCCTGCATGATAATGGCAAGCGGGTGCTTCCTTCTCATAACAAACGCTATGAGTCCGACACAATCGTCGTAAACAGCGGCAAAGTCTATGAACTTGATATGCCCGCTATCTGGTCCGAACATTTCCAAGACATGAGCTTTTCGCAGTTCAACCGAAAGTTCTTCAGCGGCGAATTGTTCCAGTGTACTTCAGGCGAAATTTTCTCGCCGCGTATTCATATCCGTGCGGCGTATGGATTTCCATTCCCAGAGCTGAAAGAAAAACTGAAGGAATATTGCAGCAAGATTTCCGACATCTTCCGTGATTACCGTAAGGAAAGCAAAATGTTTACAGTGGAAGACTTTCGTAAAAAACTTGCCGCAGCGTTTGGCGAAGATTCAGATCGGCTGGAGTTTTCCGGTATGCTGTTGAACCTTTTTGTGGGGGATATGTCAAAGAGCATTGGTTTCCGCTCTGGAAGCGACCGGCTGAAATTTATTGCCCCGCGCAAATCGCCTTCCGGGGAATATCTGTACCGTGTGCTGAATTCCGGCTATATTACGATGCCGAATTATTTTGTTCAGCTTGTTTCACAGTGCCCGCCACGTGACTCTAATGTTTTTGAAGCATTTATTCCGCTTGGCCACAGCAGCAGCCGCCGCCCGGAGCGCCTGCGCCTGCTTTCCCTTTTGGAATTGCTGGGTCTTGCTTCCTACCAGGTGCAGGGCAGCCAGAATATGGAAATCTTTGTGCGTATAAATGATCCGGAAAAGGCAGCCTCACTTGTCGGCGAAAAATATACCAATGGCGTTCTGACGGATATTCGCAGGCGCCATAAGGTGGCGCAGGACATTATGCTGAACTTCCTGATGCGTAGCCTTACCAGCACGCAGCGCTGGGATTTGATTGAAAATTACTTTCTTGGCAGGGAAGATACGGTGCGTAGCATGCTGAAAAAGCCAGCTGAAGTTGAAAGCCCCGCACCCGAAGCAGATTAAAATAGTGCAGCTCCGGTAAAAACCGGAGCTGTACTTCTGTGTGCTTATTTATTTCCGAAAAGTGCTCCAAGCCCGCGCGGCGGTCCTTTTGTGCGGATTGGGCTGCTGTAATTCACCAGAATTGTGTCGTCGCCAATAACCTGAATATCTTCCCAGCGTATTACAATATCATCTTCCCGGCCAAACAGCCCGAACCAGCGAAGTTTTCCGTATATAACAAGAGCCGCGACCCGTGCGGTGGTCATGTCAATTTCAAGGTCGCAGACACTGCCGAGGCGCATTCCATCCTTTACGTTAATAACTTCTTTGTGGCGCATATCGTCGATTCTGCAGTTCAACCGTATCGCCTCCCAGTTCCTATGTGTATGCCGTTGAGAGGCTGAATATTTTTCACTTTTACAGAAATTGGGGTATCATAAAGGATGCAGAATGCTAAATTTCTTTTTTAATTTTGTCCAGTGCTGCTTTTTCCAGCCGTGAAACCTGCGCTTGACTTATGCCAATTTCCGATGCCACTTCCATTTGCGTTTTGCCTTTAAAATAGCGCATGGAAAGAATCTTTTTTTCGCGGTCGTTCAGGTTTCGAATTGCTTCTTTCAGTGCAATTTCATCGAGCCAGTTGTTGTCGTCGTTATTATCACCCACCTGATCCATTACGTAAATGGTGTCGCCGTCGTCAGAAAAAACCGGCTCATAGAGTGAAATTGGCTCCACAACAGATTCCAGTGCCACCACAACTTCTTCGCGGGGAATCTGCAGTTCTTTCGCTATTTCTTCGATTGTTGGCTCACGGTTGTTTTCTGCGGTCATCCGTTCTTTCACCTGCATGGCCCGGTAAGCGGTGTCCCGCAGAGAGCGGCTTACCCGTATGCTGTTGTTGTCGCGCAGGTAGCGCCGTATTTCACCAATAATCATGGGAACGCCATAAGTGGAAAAGCGTACGCCCTGGTTCAGGTCAAAATGGTCAATCGCCTTAATCAATCCAATGCATCCAACTTGGAAAAGATCATCTGGATTTTCCCCACGGTTGGTAAAGCGCTGTATTACGCTTAAGACAAGCCTCAGGTTGCCCTTAATCAGGTCATCCCGCGCCTGCATATCGCCATCTCTGGTTTTGCGAAGCAGCTCCATCTTTTCTTTTTCTGTCAGCACTTTCAGCTTTGCGGTGTTTACGCCGCAGATTTCGACCTTATTGTACTGCAACTGCAATCCCCCCATGTTATCCTTCTAAAGGCATTATTGCCATTGCGCGTGAGAGTCATTCAAGGGAAAAGCAAATTAAAACGGTATCTTTTCGACACGATTCAGTTGAAAGCGAGGAAGAGCCATGAAAATCCAAATTCCGCCGCAGGTTGCCGAAGTTCTGGAACGGTTTCACAGAAACGGCAGGGAGGCGTATGTGGTTGGCGGCTGCGTGCGCGACAGCTTGCTTGGCTGCCGACCAAACGACTGGGACGTTACTGTATCTGCGCTGCCGGAAGAAACAGCACACATTTTTTCAGATTGCCGTGTCGTGAAAACTGGAATCCGCCATGGGACGGTAAAAGTATTTTTGGGCGGCCTTCCGGTTGAAGTGACAACTTTTCGGATTGACGGCGCTTACTCAGATGGCCGCCATCCGGATCAAGTCACATTTACAGGAAACCTGAAAGAAGACCTTGCCCGGCGTGATTTTACCGTTAATGCAATGGCTTATAATGAAGAAGAGGGACTGGTGGACTGCTTTGGCGGCAAAGAAGACCTTTCAAGCGGGATTATTCGCTGTGTTGGGAACCCGGATATACGCTTCCACGAAGATGGCCTGCGGATTCTGCGCGCGCTTCGCTTTTCTTCGCAGCTTGGTTTTTCTATAGAAGAAAACACTGCGAAAAGCATTGTACAAAACCGCGCCCTGCTGGGCTGTATTGCAGAAGAACGAATTTGCACAGAGTTTACAAAACTTCTCTGCGGAAAAGATGCGGCAGATGTTCTGCGCCATTATCGTGAAGTCATAGCAGAGTTTGTTCCGGAAGTCCGCCCGGCTTTTGATTTTCAGCAGCATAATCCGCACCATATTTATGATGTGTGGGAGCATACGCTTCACGCACTGGACGCAGTGGCGCCGGAATCGGAACTTCGTCTGACTATGCTGCTGCATGACCTCGGAAAACCGCAGTGCTTTACGCTGGATGCAAAAGGGGTAGGGCACTTTTATGGGCATCCTGAAAAAAG
>JAEZFF010000105.1 GCA_023417635.1 Bacillota bacterium
ATCAATTCCAACCCGGCGACAATTATGACAGACCGCCAGATAGCAGACAAGGTCTATATTGAGCCGCTCACCGTCGAAACCGTTAAAAAAGTTATCCTGAAGGAAAAGCCGGACAGTCTCCTCCCGACCCTTGGTGGGCAGAATGCCCTGAACCTTGCCGTGGAGGTGGAGGAATCCGGATTCCTGAAAGAGCACAATGTTGAGATGATTGGCACGAGTGCCGATACTATCCGCATGGCAGAAGACCGTGAACTTTTCAAGGAAGCAATGAACCGCATTGATGAACCTGTAGCGCCCAGCGCTATTGCAGAAAACGTGGAAGACTGCGTCAAAGCGGCTAAAACCATTGGTTACCCGGTCGTTGTGCGCCCGGCCTATACCCTTGGCGGAAGCGGCGGCGGTTTTGCTGACAATGAAGAAGAGCTAGTCAGCATTGCAACGGTCGGCCTCAGCCGCAGTCGGGTGCATCAGGTGCTCATAGAGCGCAGTATCAAAGGCTGGAAAGAAATCGAGTACGAAGTTATCCGCGACCATAACGACAACTGCATTACCGTCTGCAATATGGAGAATATTGACCCGGTCGGCGTACATACGGGTGACTCGATTGTTGTTGCGCCGTGCCAGACTTTGGCCGACAAAGAACTTCAGATGCTGCGCACTTCCGCGCTGAATATCATCCGCGAACTGAAGGTGGAAGGCGGCTGCAATGTGCAGTTTGCGCTGAACCCCAACAGCTTCGAGTATGCTGTTATTGAAGTGAATCCGCGTGTAAGCCGCTCTTCCGCACTGGCCTCGAAAGCTACAGGCTACCCCATAGCGAAAGTAGCTTCCAAAATAGCGCTCGGCTATACGTTGGATGAAATCCCGAATGCGATTACCAAAAAGACATATGCCTGCTTTGAGCCAACACTGGACTACTGCGTTGTAAAGATTCCGCGCTGGCCGTTCGACAAGTTCATCAATGCCAAGCGAATTCTTGGCACGCAGATGAAAGCAACGGGTGAAGTCATGGGCATTGCCCCGACTTTTGAAGCAGCTTTGATGAAAGCAATCCGCTGCCTGGAACAGAACACTTACAGCCTGATGGACAGTACGCTGAAAGGCCTTACAGATGACGAGCTCAACAGCCGCCTTCATGTGGTGGATGACCGCCGCCTTTGGGTTGTGGCCGAAGCGCTGCGCCGCGGCATAACAAAAGAAAAGATTCACGAGATTACGAAAATTGACCTCTGGTTCCTGCAAAAATTCCAGAACATTGTGAATATGGAAAAGAGAATCGCAGCCGGGCCGATGGATGAATCCCTTCTGCGTGAAACCAAAGAGTACGAATTTCTTGATAAAACAATTTCAGCACTCAGCGGTATCAGTGTGGAAGACCTCCGTGCAATGCAGAAAAAGTGGAATATCCACCCGGTTTATAAGATGGTGGATACCTGCGCGGCGGAGTTTGACGCGGCAACACCGTACTATTACTCCCGCTATGGCCTGCAGAATGAATCGAGCCCGAAGAGCGACCGTAAAAAAGTGCTTGTTATCGGCTCCGGGCCAATCCGCATTGGGCAGGGCATTGAATTTGACTTCTGTTCGGTTCACAGTGTGTGGGCATTAAAAGAGCTTGGCTATGAAACCATCATCGTAAACAATAACCCGGAAACCGTCAGCACGGATTTTGATGTTGCCGACAAGCTTTATTTTGAGCCGCTTACGGAAGAAGACGTGCGGAATATTGTAGAGATGGAAAAGCCGGATGGCGCGGTTGTGCAGTTCGGCGGGCAGACGGCTATCAAGTTGGCCGGTGCGATTGAGAAAATGGGTGTGCCGCTCCTTGGCAGCTCTGCAGACAGCATTGATGCAGCGGAGGACCGCGAGCGTTTTGATGAAATTCTGAACCGCTGCCGCATTCCGCGTGCAGCCGGGCGCACCGTTTTTACCTGCGACGAGGCGATTGCCGCGGCGCACGATCTGGGCTACCCGGTGCTTGTGCGGCCTTCTTATGTTCTTGGCGGGCAGGGAATGCAGATTGCCTATTCCGACCAGGACATCATTGACCAGATTGGTATTATTAACCGAATTGCGCAGGAACACCCCATCCTTGTGGACAAGTACATTATGGGCACCGAAGTGGAAGTGGATGCAGTCTGTGACGGTACAGATACCATGATACCGGGAATCATGCAGCACGTTGAGCGCGCCGGCATTCATTCGGGCGACAGCATCTCCGTGTACCCGCCGGTCAGCGTAGACAAAAATATGCAGAACCTGATTGTGGAGTATACCCGCAGTTTGGCAAAGGCACTTCATGTGATTGGTCTGCTGAACGTTCAGTATATTGTGAAAGACGAGCAGGTTTACGTCATTGAGGCAAACCCGCGTTCTTCACGCACAGTGCCGTACATCAGCAAGGTTACCGGAATTCCGATTGTTCCGCTTGCCGTAGGGACCTTCTTTGGCAAAACCCTGCCGGAAATGGGCTACCACTACGGCTTGCAGCACGAAAGGGCGCTGGTTGCCATAAAAATGCCTGTTTTCTCTTTCGAAAAGCTTTATGGGCAGGATGTAAACCTCGGGCCTGAAATGAAATCAACGGGCGAAGTGCTTGGCGTTGCCAGAACGTATGACGAAGCCCTTATCAAGGCTTTCTATGGGGCGGGAGTTCACAAAATTGAAAAAGGCAACGTCATTATCACCGTAAAAGATTCCGACAAAGATGAAGTCCTGCCGATTGCGCAGGGACTTTATGACCTTGGCTGGACCATCTATTCCACCGCTGGCACATCCGAATTTCTAAACGAACATGACATTCCGACCATCCGCCTCCACAAAATCGGCGACGGGAAGCCGGATATTCTTGACCATATTGTTTCAGGTAAAATCAATCTCGTTGTGAACACCCCATCCAAAGAAGTTTCGCACCACCGCGACGGGTACAAGATCCGCCGCAATGCTGTAGAAGCCGGTATCCCATGCCTTACTTCACTGGATACGGCTAATGCCTTCCTAACCTGTGCGCGTCATGTGGAAACGACGCAGCTTTCCGTTGTAGACATTACAAAAGTGTCTTCGTTCCTTAACTTTATCTGACCGCAGCCCAGGCTTCTTTTTGGGGCCCGGGCATTCCACTTTTCAAAACAAATTTATGGAGGAAAAATTATGGAAAAGAAAGAACAGCTGTATGAGGGAAAAGCAAAAAAAGTATTCGCCACAGATGACAAGGATTTTTGTATTGTAGATTACAAAGACGACGCTACGGCATTTAACGGCCTCAAAAAGGGCACAATTTCCGGCAAAGGCGTTGTGAACAACAAAATGTCGAATTACCTGTTCCAGCTGCTGGAAAACAAAGGAATTCCCACTCACTTTGTAAAACAGCTGAGCGACCGTGAAACCCTTGTAAAAAGGGTTCAGATTGTTCCGCTGGAAGTCATCGTCCGCAACAAAGCAGCCGGAAGCCTTGCAAAGCGCCTTGGCATGGAAGAGGGCAGTGAGCTGAAGTGCCCGGTGCTTGAATTCTGCTATAAGAGCGACGCTCTCGGCGACCCGATGGTGAACGAGACCCACATCTTGGCAGCTGGCTTTGCGACGAAGGAAGAAATTGACCAGATTAGCGCCATGGCTCTGAAAATCAACAAAATTCTACAGGAGTTTTTCCTTTCCGTTAACATTGAGCTGATTGATTTCAAGCTGGAGTTCGGCCGTTACCACGGCGAGATTATTCTGGCGGATGAAATTTCTCCAGACACCTGCCGCTTCTGGGATGTTCATACGCATGAAAAACTGGACAAGGACCGTTTCCGCAGAGATCTTGGCGGTGTAGAGGAAGCATACCAGGAAGTCATGAAACGCATTGGCCTGTAACAGAGAGGAGTAGCTTTTGAACTGCTGTACTTTTGCAGATGAACATCCGGGAGAGGAATGCGGTGTCTTCGGAATTTTTTCCGACGGCACCGTAAACCCCGCCTACGCCGCTTATAACGGCCTTCTCGCCCTTCAGCACAGGGGACAGGAAAGCTGCGGCATTGCCGTGAGCGACCGCGGTGTGATTTCCTATGCTAAAAATATGGGACTTGTAACAGAAGCTTTCAGCCACAAAACGCTGGAAAACCTTGTGGGGCAGATGGCCGTCGGTCATGTGCGGTACTCCACTTCCGGAGCGAGTGCGCGTGAAAACGCGCAGCCCCTTGTGATGCACTATATTAAAGGTACGCTTGCCATTGCTCACAACGGAAATCTGACGAACGCCTATGAGCTGCATGAGATTCTCGCAAGGCAAGGATGCATTTTTCAAACGACCAGCGATACGGAAGTCATTGCTTATATGATAGCCCGTGAGCGCGTGAACGCACCATCGATTGAAGAAGCGATCCACCGTGCCATGCCGAAAATTCACGGTGCGTATTCCATCGTGGTGATGAGTCCGCAGAAGCTGATTGCTTTCCGCGACCCGCACGGCTTCCGCCCGCTCTGCATTGGAAAGGTTAACAATTCCTATGTGTTTGCTTCGGAAACCTGTGCGCTGGATGCCTGCGGTGCAGAGTTTGTGCGCGATGTAAAGCCGGGCGAAATCGTTATTGCGGACAAAAACG
>JAEZFF010000017.1 GCA_023417635.1 Bacillota bacterium
TCATAAACGGGCGTTATACTGAAGTCGTTCCAAAAAACACAGAACAAAATCTAAATTTACTGCAGAAGGTTCGCGGTGAGGCCGGAATACCGGACCACGAACCGGCAGGCTAACAACAAGCTTCCTCAAGTGAGGACATGATATACTTTTTTTATTACCTCCCTTTTCTTTCTCCCCATTCCTCTAAACCGCCCTTCCGCAAGGGGCGGTTTTTTTTTCTGTAATTTTTCAAAATCATAATTCCGCGCCGTAATTCAGTATACTATAAACTAGGAATTTATAACAGCACAGCATGACGCTGCCAAAACGCGTCTCTGTGCGATGAAGGGAAATGATATTGGTGTGGGACAGAACAATCCTTAAGAGCAACGCAAAAGCCGCGCTCTCCGGTAAATATGGAACGGCATACCTTGTGTGCCTTATCAGTGCGCTGATAAGCGGCTGTATTCCTATGATTCAAAGCTGGGTCGTACCGCCGTTTGACTGGGCGGATTTCTGGATTGAACCGGACAGTTTTCGCCTTGCAGAACTGGGAAGGCTGATGCAGCAGGCAACCATCTCTTCCAGCTTTAACCTCGTAAACCTGTTGGTTTTCATTTTTGTAGTGTTTCCTGTCATGGTCGGCGTGGCTCGTTTTTTTGTGCATAACCGCTTCGGTGAAACGAAGCTGGAAACCATGTTCAGCGGCTTCCGGGAGAATTACGGCAACACGGTGGGAGCCATGTTTGTAACTTACCTATTTGAAATTCTGTGGGCGCTTCTGTTCATTATTCCGGGCATTATCAAGGCACTGGAGTATTCCATGGTGAAATTTTTGCTTTCCGACAATCCCTCCATGCCCGGTGACCGCGCACGGCAGATCAGCAGCCGGATGACGGCAGGTGAAAAAGGCGCTATTTTCGTTTTCTACCTTTCCTTCCTCGGCTGGTTCATCCTGGCGTGGATTGCCAGCGGCTTTTTTGACCATTTCTACGGATTCCTTTCCATCCCGGCTTCCGCGCTTTTGATGTCGCTTGTTGTGGCTTACCTGAAAGCGTCTATGGCGGAGCTTTATATCTTCATGCGCGACCGCGCCATCCGCGGCGGAGTGGTGCAGCCGGCAGAGCTTGGCCTTGTAGGCCCGGCCTGCTGAAAACAGAGTAAAATCCCCCTGCGTTTGCCATCCAGATTGGAAAATTTTTAAAAACTGTTAAGAAAATACTGTTTTCGTACGATAATAATATTGAAGAGTATCAGTTTTTGATTTTTCGAACAGATTCAGAAATTGACGGAGTTTTTCATAGACTGAAAAGATGCGGGGGTTAGCAGAAATGGAAATTGACAAGGTTGCGGCGGCAGCGGTATCCGGGCAGAACGTTCCGGGTACAGCACAGTCTTCCGGCGCACAGAATTCACAGATTGATGAACTGGAGCGGCTTGCGGATTCCATACGCAAAATGGAAAGCGACTGTCGCACGGAGGCGCGCGTACAGCGAATTACCGGTTCTGGCCTGCAGATGAAGCTTCGCCAGTACGATGACCTTCTTGCAAAAGTCAAAGAGCAGATCCGTGAGCTGAAGCAGCACCGGCAGGAGAATGCCCGCAGTGCATCCATTGGCGTTCCCATGCTGAAGTACAATACGGATGTTTCGCGGATTGGCATGCGCGGCGCAGGCAAAAGCATGGCCACGGCCTCTGCTGATTCACAGCAGGCGCAGCAGGCCGCCGCGGTTCAGCAGGAAACGCAGGCTACGGAGAAAGAAAAAGCCATTGAAGCGCTGACCCAGGCAAAATTGCAGAAAAGTACAGTTGGGGCGGAAGACCCGTCACTCAATCAGCTGGTTTAATTTTAAAATAATTTTGGCCCTCGGCATTGTGCCGGGGGCCTTTTTCCTGCTATTCTAAGCTTACCGGCTGCCCATCAGCTTAACCAGTACGGCTTTCTGTGCGTGCAGGCGGTTTTCCGCTTCGTCAAAGATTTCTTTCGCGTGCGCCTCAAATACGTCGGCGGTGATTTCTTCGCCGCGGTGTGCAGGCAGGCAGTGCTGCACCATTACGTCCGGCTTTGCGGCAGCCAGCAGCTCTTTGCTTACCTGGTAGCCCTTAAAATCCTTGCGGCGCTTTTCCGCTTCAGCTTCTTCGCCCATGGAAGCCCACACGTCGGTAATGACCACATCGGCGCCCTTTGCCGCTTCCAACGGTTCGTGTGTCAGGCTGAAAGCCGGGTGCATGGAAGCAAAGTCGCGCACTTCCGGTGCAGGCAGGTACCCCTCCGGGCACGCAGCGGAAACTTCCATCTTCATTTTCAGCCCGCCCACGATGAGGGAATTCATCATGTTATTGCCGTCGCCGATGAAGCATAGTTTCAGCCCTTCCAGTGCGCCTTTGTACTCCCGTATGGTCATGAGGTCGGCAAGCACCTGGCACGGGTGCGACAGATCCGTCAGCCCGTTGATGACTGGAACGGAGCCGTTTTTTGCCAGAGCCTCCACCTCAGACTGCTTAAAGGTGCGAATCATAATTCCGTCTAAGTACCGTGAAAGCACACGGGCGGTGTCCTGCACCGGCTCGCCGCGGCCGATCTGCAGGTCATTTGCCGAAAGAAAAATCGGCAGGCCGCCCAGCTGGTACATCCCCGCTTCAAACGAAACGCGCGTGCGAGTCGAGGCTTTCTCAAAAATCATACCAAGGGTTTTGCCCGCCAGCAGCTTATGTTCGATTCCGTGTTTCTGCTCGTACTTGAGCTGGTCGGCAAGGTCCAGTATCCCGGTGATGTCCCCGGCTGTGAGGTCCATCATTTTCAAAAGATGTTTCATGGCTTTTTCCTCCCGTTGTCCTTCGGTCTGTTTTTCTTATGATAGGCTGATTTTCGCCGTCTTGCAATGCTTTTTCAGCGGTTACGCCTTTGCGGGGCCTGCCAGTACTTTACCGAGGATGGCAAGGCCGCGGTCAGCTTCCTGCTTGGTAATGGTCAGCGGCGGCAAAAAGCGCAGCACGTCTTTTGCCGTCAGCACCAGCAGCCCGTTTTCCGCACACCGGGCGGCAATTTCCCCGGGCGTCCCCGCCGCGGGTTTCGCGCCGAGCATCAGGCCCATGCCGCGGACTTCCGTTATGCCGGATATGGCCCGCAGCCTTTTTGCAAAATATGCGCCTTTTTTGCGCACTTCTTTTAGAAAAGCGGGGTTTGTTACCCGCTCCAGCACCGCAAGCGCTCCTGCGCAGGCTACCGGATTTCCGCCGAATGTGGAGCCGTGCATTCCGGGGCCAAGCACTTTCTCAAATTCTTTGCCGCACAGGCACGCGCCCATCGGCAGGCCGCCCGCAAGGCCTTTGGCGCTGGAAACCGCGTCGGGCTGGATTTCATAGTTCTGGTAGCAGTAGAATTCGCCGGTGCGCCCGACGCCCGTCTGTACCTCGTCGACCATCAGCAGAATTTTTTTCTCGGTGCAGAAGCCGCGCAGCCACTGAACGAAGTCTTTTTCCATTGGCACAACGCCGCCTTCGCCCTGGATCAGTTCCAGCAGGACGGCGCAGGTTTTCTCTGTTGCGCAGGCTTTCACGCCTTCCGGTGAAGGCTCGGCAAACCGGAACCCTTCCGTGAGCGGCAGAAAGTGTTCGTGGAACGGCTCCTGCCCCGTGGCCGCCAGTGTTGTTACCGTGCGCCCGTGAAAAGAGTTTTTCAGCGTGATGATTTCCGGCCCTTTTATCCCCAGAACATCTTCGCCGTACTTACGCGCCAGTTTAATGCAGCACTCGTTTGCTTCCGCGCCGGAGTTGCAGAAGAAAACACTCTCCATGCCGGCCGCGCGGCACAGCTTTTCGGCAAGCTCTGCCTGCACCGGGCTGTAGTAAAGGTTTGAGGTGTGCTGCACACAGGCCGCCTGCTTTGCTACAGCCGCCGCCCATTTTTCGTCGGCGTAGCCAAGGCAGTTCACGCCGATTCCGCTTGTGAAGTCGATGTATTCGCGGCCCTCTGCGTCTTTCGCTGTGGCGTTTTTGCCGGAAACAACAGCGACAGGAAAGCGCGTGTAAGTTGGCATGGTGAAATGGTCCTGCTTTTCTTTTATCTGCTCAAAAGTCATGGCGTTTTTCCTCCTTCTCAGTAAAACATGGTGCCGATGCCTTCGTCTGAAAACAGTTCGACGAGGATGGAGTGCGGGATTCTTCCGTCGATAATATGTGCGCGCTGCACGCCCCGCCGAACGGCATCCACACAGCACCGGATTTTCGGAATCATGCCGCCCGAAATGATGCCCTCTTTTTCCAGCTTCGGGACGCTGCTCACGTTCACGACGGGAATCAGCGAGCTTTCGTCGTCTTTGTCGTGCAGCAGGCCGCGCACATCGGTCATTAAGATAAGCTTTTCCGCGCCCAGCTCCGCTGCAATTCGTGCCGCAGCAATATCTGCGTTGATGTTGTAGACCTCGCCGTTTTCGCCGCCCGCTATGGTTGCAACGATGGGGACG
>JAEZFF010000002.1 GCA_023417635.1 Bacillota bacterium
ATCAGATTTTCAAAATATCCCTTGTCTAAATCTTTTTGCAGTTTTTCAAACAGTGTACCGATTGTCAGATTAGCTGCTGGGTCGCCGCCGTAAAGCCAGCTCTCCAGCGCCTGTATTCCAAAAACCAGCCCCTGCGGCATTGTGCCATAATCCCGTTCGCGCAGTTGGAACTCCAGATTTACCATGGAGCTTCTCAGCCTTTCATGGTTGAGTCCCTCAGCCGCCAGTTTTTCCAGTTCTGCAAAGAGAAATTTCTTTGCCTCTTCCAGGCGGGATACATCCAGATTGTGCAGCTGCAGCAGCGCCCACGGCTGTAAAATTCCGCTTTGAATCTCCATGGAGACACTCTCTGCCAGGCCTGCGGACAGGATGGCCTTGTTCAGCGGAGACTGATTGTCACCGCATAGCACGTCTGCCAAAATCTGCATAGCAACCAGCTTTTCTCTGTCTTCATAGCTGCCGATCACTCGTCCCCATGCGATGCCGGCACGGCGGGAGATATCCGCCTCTGAGCCTATTTCAAAAGTAATCTTCCGGTTGCCTCCGTCCACTGGCGCTTGATAAGCCGGGGGTTCAAACCGCCGGCCGGGTTCCAGATTGCGAAGATATTCCTCGTCCAGAATCTGCAAAACAGTTTGAATATCCATGTCGCCGTCTAAAAACACATAGGCGTTGGAGGGAGAATAAAAAGTGCGGTGGCTTTGGATAAACGCTTCGTATGTCAGGTCTGGAATTTTCTCCGGGTCGCCGCCGGAGACATAGCAGTAGGATGTCTGGGGAAACAACGCCTGGTTCATGGCTGTTTCCAGCAGTTGTTGCTCGTCGGCAAAAGCGCCTTTCATTTCATTGAACACAACACCTTGATACCCGAGTTCTCCATCGGGGCCAAATTCGTAGTGCCACCCCTCCTGTTGGAATATTTCCGGTTTCTCGTAGATATTGGGCGAAAACACTGCATCCAGATAGACTCGCATCAGATTAAAAAAATCCTGCCTGTTTTTGCTGGAAATTGGGAAGAAGGTCTTATCCGAAAAGGTCATTGCATTGAGAAACGTGTTCATTGAACTTTTCATTAAATCCACAAAGGGCTCTTTCACAGGGTATCGCTTGGAGCCGCAGAGCACCGAGTGCTCCAAAATATGAAAAACGCCGGTATCGTCCCAAGGCAGCGTTTCAAATGCTATGCCAAATGTCTTGTTTTCCTCTTGACGCTTGAGCCACACCAGTTCCAACCCAGTGCGGTCATGACGTAAGCGGTACATAACGGCACTGATTTCTGCAAGAGGCCGCTTTTCCAGAAGAGAAAAGCCAAACTGTTTTTTCTGTAAAATCATAACCTGTCTCCTTTTTTAAAAAGCGGGAGAGTGCCACTCAGGTGCGCTCTCCCGCCGCATGCCGCATTAACTTTAAATTTTAATCCATTATTTATTAGCCTAACACAACCTTGTTCTTAAAATGAAGTTTTATAACAACTTTTGTAAGGAGAACAAGTGTTTTACCGTTCAGGCAAATCGGCGTTAATACCGCTGCATCGATTTTTACTTTTTCTCGGCTTCGGCCAAGTAGCGAACGACGCTGTGTGCAGCAACATTTCCTTCACCCGCCGCTTTTGCAAACTGATAGGGAGTTCCGGTGCAGTCACCGGCGGCAAAGCAACCGGCAAGATTGGTTTCCATCTGCCGATTTACCACGATATGGCCATTTTCAAGCGCAAGTTCGGGCAGAAGAGTTGTGGGCGCTATTGCGTCTCGCAGGCAAAATATTCCGTCTACCGGCAGTTCCCGGCCATCCTTCAATTGCAGGCCGCTCACTCGCTTTTCGCCCAAAACCGCGACAATTCCCTGCCGCACCTGTTCCACATTTTTTTTCAGCGGTTGTTCCATCTTGTAGTCAGGGAAAAAATATACTTTCTCCGCAAGATCGGCAAGGTAATCCACCTCATGCGTAAAACGCGGTGATGCGGAGACAATTGCAATCGTTTTTCCACGGTAAAGTGTTCCGTCGCAGGTTGCGCAATAGCTAACACCGTTTCCCAGCAATTCCGCCTCGCCGGGAAAGGCGGCCGTGTTTGTGACGCCGGTGGAGAGAATGATCGTTTTTGCTTCGACCAATTCATTTTCTGCCATAAGATAATAATGGTCCTTCATCCGCGTGATGGAATTAACCATTTTCTCCGTAATTTCCAGTTCCATTTCCTCAGACTGAGCAAGAAATCGGTTTGCCAGCTCCGCTCCGGTCACAGCGGGAACGCCGGGGTAATTCAAAACCAGTTCTGCTTTTCGCATTTTGTCGCTCATCTGCCTGCTGCCAAACCAGGCAATTGACTTCTGATGCAACTTCAGGGTCAAAGCGGCAGAAAGGCCGGCGGGGCCGGTACCGATAATTGCGGAGTCAAACATATGATTTCCTCCCAAGATTCGACAATACTTAATGATAATGAGATTATACGATAGCCGCGGTTGTTTGTCCAACCTGCTGGCATACAGGATTGTGCATCTGGAATACCGAATTGCGGGCTGCTCTGACAGATTGCCACAGAAATTCGACCGTTTAGAAGGACTCCATTGTATTCAAACTAAGCCTGCCTTATAATAAAGATTAACTTTACAGAGTGATACTGCAACACCTGCCAAAATGGGTGGAAGAAAAGGAGTGGCACATGAACGTATCCCATATCATTCGGATTCCGGATTTTGCGGAACTGCGGATTCCGGCTGTCAATTGTACGATAAAGCTTTCCGACGAAACGGTTTTTAAGACAGTACTGGATCAGCATAGAAAGGTCGTTCCGGTCGACGGCCCGGCGCAGAAGGGGGATTACGTCCTCGCAGAGATTTCGTTTGGCGCCAGAGAGCCAAAGCGACTCCACGTCGAGTTGGGCGGGCGCCATTTTCCTGACCTGGAAGCAGCTTTAATGGGTTGCCATCCAGGGCAAGCATTGGAAGCGAATATTAACGACGAGACAT
Organism: Bacillota bacterium; assembly: GCA_023417635.1. Taxonomy (GTDB): domain Bacteria; phylum Bacillota; class Clostridia; order Oscillospirales; family Acutalibacteraceae; genus Thermocaproicibacter. Next base: position 2,967 of record JAEZFF010000002.1, read on the forward strand.
CTGCAATTCAGATTTTGTCTGTTGCGCGGTCGGTCGAGATGGAACTGACCAACGAAAATATTGAGAAGCTTGGACTGCCGGGAATTCATACCAAAAACGACTACCGCCAGAACTATGTTGCGCTCCACGGCGATGAAATCTCCGGGCGTGTCTTTTCTGCACTGCACGAAAAATTGTTGGCGCAACTGACGGAGCTGATTGAAGTGGAGCTCGACCCAGCGGAAGTGGATGCCTTTAACCAACAGCAGAAAAAAATGATAGACAAAATTACCGGCAACGCGGAAGAACGTCTGATTTTGGCCTACGGCGATCATGGGACGCATTCTCTGGCTGAATGTGAGGCGCTCTTTGCCGCAGACAATCGGAAGAGCTTTATCTTGCTGCTTCTGGGCCATGCATTGGCCCAGCGCGACCACAAGCAAATCTCGCCGGAGGAACGAACGAAAATCCTCAGTTACTACACCGCAGTGTGGGAGAAAAATGAAGCAGAGATCGAAGCGGAAGGTTTGATGGAAACCGCTCTTGAGCCATTTTACCTGCAATATACTGTAGAATCACTGAAAGCCTACTACCAGTCACTGGTCCGATTTCAAACAGAATTGTCTTGACTGAATAAATAGGAGAAGATATAATAATGTATAAACATGTGGAGTATACGCCCGAAGGGGTTTGCAGTCAGAAGATTGAATTTGATTTGGTGGACGGCTATGTCCATCATGTGAAGTTTACTGGGGGCTGCGCAGGCAACACCAAAGGCGTGGCCATTCTGGCGGAGGGGCTGAATGCAAAAGACCTCGTCCGTCGCTTGAAAAATGTCAACTGCCACGACGGCAATTCCTGCCCACGCCAGTTTGCGTTGGCTGTGGAGCAAGCCTTGAACGAAAACCGTCAGGATTGATTTCATTTCCCCCTGCGTCAAGATGCTGCCGGAACCTTCATTTGTTCTTTTTTGTTGATGCGAATGATTGGGCCTTGGTATAATTGACGGCAGGGGGATTTATGTCTATTTGGAAACTGCTTTGTTGTTTGGCGGGCTTTTTTTCAGCAGAGGCGACAGGCCTCTTGTTTTTGCACGCTAAAAGAAAAACAGTCCTTTTGGAAACCGTACTTGCTTCTCTGCTCGGGGCGGGCATGCTTGTGTTACTGCCAAATCTTTGGATTATCGCGTGCGTCTGTCTGGTCTGTGCGGCCCTCGGGGCGCTCTTTTTGTTTTTGGAAAGGAGGCCACTCGGGGATGGCCTGCTTGCCTTTTGTGTCTCTGTGGCTGCGGGCGGCCTATACGCTGTGTTTGAAAAGGGCCTGTACGCAGTATGTCAAGCAAATCTTCCTATTGGGCTTTACTGCGTGATGTTTTACTTGGCGTTTCCACTTGCCTTTCTATTGTTCCCTAAGCTTTCCATGCCGGAGGGCTGGCGGCTGAAATTTGAGAAGCATAGTGAGGAGACGCCGAATGATGAATATGATATCCGGCCCAAGCATCTCTACCTTCCGGCCGGGGCTGCTGCAATCCTCATGGCGGCAGTTCTCCCACTCATTCCGATTCCGACCATTCCCGCATTTGCAGCGCAGATGGCGCTGGCCTTGACTGTTTTCTGGGGGTTTCTGTGGCTAATGCCATTGCTGGTGGAATACAGCAGTAAAAAAGCAATGTTTACCGCGGAATATGAATACCGTGGCGAGATGAACACATTTATGAATATGGTGCGCTCGCAGCGGCACGATTACAATCTCCACGTCCAGACGGTGGCAAGCCTAATTCGGCAGAAAAAGTGGGATGAGTGTCTCAAATACGTGAATGCTCTGACGGCAGATACGTCCGCCGTGAACTCAATTCTTCCGGTAAAGGACCCCGCAATTGCAGCCTTGATTGACTACTACAGGTCGCTTGCGCTCCAGCAGAAAATCCGGCTGGATGTGGATATCCGGAATGATTTGTCGCACGTAGCAACAAATGTATATGAGACGAACAAGATTATTGGCAATCTGCTCCAGAACGCCGTCGATGAAATGAAGCAGATGAAGGACCGGTCTTCCGGAATTCAGCTAAGTATTTTCAAACGAGGCGAGTTCTGCATGATCCGGGTCAGCAACCGGATTGCAGAGCCGGACGCGTTTCAGCGCAGGCAGGAGAGTATTTTCAATCAGGGTTATACAACAAAATGCGGGCATGACGGCGTGGGCCTGAGCAGCATTCGCGTGCTGGCAAACCACGTCGGCGGAGAGGTATCCGTGTGGGTGGAGGGCGATACGGTTCATTTTATCGCATCCATTCCGGAACTCTACGTTGGAGCTGTCTAAAGTCTGCGGGCCCGTCATACGGGGAGGTAGAACGCTATATGTCATGGGAAACACTGGATATTTTACTGCTGGATGATGAAGAAGATTCCTTGTATCTTTCCCGAGAGGCCATTGCCAATTATGTTTCCGAAGAGCACATCCATTGCGCCAAGACCGTAGAGGAAGCGATTGCTGTTCTGAAGAGCCAGACCATTCATTTGGCATTCTTGGATATTGAGCTGACTCACGGAAACGGGTTTGCTCTTACCGAATATATCCACCGGAATTATCCGTCTGTGGCGGTTGTTATTCTTACCGGTCATGTGGATCTGGGTGCGAGAAGCTATGATTACGAACCGTTGGATTTTCTGACGAAACCGGTGGATGTGCTGCGGATGGAACGAACGTTCCAGCGCTATGAAGAGAGTCAGAAAAAGCAGCAGGGCCTTTCCCGAATTATGATCGAAACAGGCTCTGGCTTCGCTTTGCTTGACCCGGGCGAGATTCAGTATATCTCCAAGGAGCGGTATTGTGTAGAGATCCACTGCCGAAATGAAACCACCTACAAGGTCAATTACTCTCTGGACCGGTTGGAGGCGATGTTTGCTGGGCTCGACTTCTTTCGGATGCATCAATCGTATCTGGTTCCGGCAGCAAGAATTGTGCGCGTACAGTCCGCACGGTTTGGGAACTCCTATGAAGCAATTTTGGACGACGGCACAATCCTTCCGGTGAGCCGGGCAAAGTATGCAAAGTTGAAGGAGTATATCAGCACGCAGAGTCTGAGACTAGTATAAACCCTCCGAATCTGAGCCGATTTCGACATAATAGAGGCCAACTATGTCAAAATAGCAGTCAAAGATTGATAAGTAACTTCTTACCTGATATACTTTTAGAGACAAAGGTGTCGGATTCTGAAATGTTAATTCCGGAATCCGGCACAATTTTTATTTTGATTGGAGAAGTGGAAATGAAAACGAAATTCGCTGCTATTGTTCTGGCACTGTTCCTGCTAGTCGGCGCACTGGCCGGATGTTCTTCGAACGCTGCAGGTACACAGTCTGGTGGCTCCTCCAGTTCTACGGCAGGTGCACAGGCAAGTGTCTCATCCAACTCTGCAACAGGCAAGAAACAAGCCTCGGAGGTCAACCTGAAAGATATGTACACCGTCAAAGACCCGAGCGGCGTTGATTATGATGCCCGCTACGCCCTGTATAAACCGGTTATTAAGAGTGATGATGATTATGCCAAAGGTATACGATACATCTTCTCTGTGATTTACAGTAAGGCGAACAAGGGCCAGTATTTATATTCTGTTGACATCTTTGAAACGGAAAAGCAGGCCAAAGCTTATATGTCTTCAGACGGTAAGGGCAAGGGGAAAGTGGACGGCAAGGCCTATGTGACGGAGAACGCCGCCGACTTCTTCGCGAAGATGGCAGCCTACATGCCGACAGCAGATGATTGGGTCAAAAACCAGAAGCAAAGCGGCATGATGGATATTGAGCAGTAATTCTGCATCACAAACAGAACCCAAGGGGGTCGAAAACTTGAAACCCACGAAAAAACCGAGCCATGACAAGAACTTTGGCCGCGGCAACTGGAAAGCATATTTCAGATTGATTCCATACATCAAGCTTCCGTGGCTGCTGATTCTGATCGCCTTTATCGTCGATATCGGTTACTCGGAAGTTTTGGCCAGGGTGCCGGTGAGTACCTCGGCTCTCTTTGGCGGAAATTTAACAGGCGCCGCACTGGCGTCTGCCATCATTTATAACCTTCTCAGCTATGTGCTGATGCTGGGCTCGATCTGTCTGATTTCCTGTGTTTCAGCAGTGGCTGTACGCCGGGCACAGGGCGTGCTGTGGAAGCGTATGCTGCGGCTTGATATGGCGTACTATGACGCCAATGACCCTTCTAATCTTCTCAGCACCTTGACCAATGACACGGAAACAGCGGTCAACTCTCTGATTTCGCAGTTGATCTCTGTGATCCCAAGCCTCTATTATGTTATCCGAGTGCTGATAACGCTGCAAGGCTATGATTTTCGCCTGCTCGTGTCCATGCTGGTACTGATTCCACTCAATGTGGCCTATGTGGTTATTGTCGGACGCTGGAAGTATGAGGTCAACGCCGGTATCTTCCGCCAGGTAGGCGGTCTGACTGGTTTTCTTGCCGAGCGTGTCTCCAATTTGTTTCTGATCCACTCTTTTACCAACGAGGAGAAAGAGCGAGAAAACGGCATGGAAGCGGCTAAGGGACTCTATTCTGCCAAAGTGAGAGCAGCGAAAGTGACGCTCGTCGCAGATACTCTTGCAAATGTTTTGGATGTTTTGCAGCGCTGCGTACCGATTGTATTTGGCCTGTACCTTCTAAAAATGCACAACATCACCATGGAGCAGTGGGTCGCATTTTTCCTGTTTGTCGGGCAGTTGATTCCCCAGGTAAACAGTCTCATCAGCACGTGGAGCGACATCAAATCCGCACAGGGTGCGGCGTCACGGATGATCCAGATCATGGATGCACCGATTGAGACCGCAGAGGAATGTAAGGCATCCACTGCTGTGAAGGATGGTGACATTGTATTCCACAATATCAATTTTGCGTACGGAGACAAGACCGTGCTCAATAATATCAACTTGAATATCCCAAGCGGAAAGGCTACGGCTCTGGTCGGGCGCTGCGGTAGCGGCAAAACCACCTTGATGAGCCTCATTGAGCGGCTTTACGTTCCGACTTCCGGTACAATCACGTTGGACGGAACGGATATTTCCTCATTTGACCGGAATGCCTACCGTGCTCATTTCGCTTATGTGCAGCAGGACGCCGGCCTGTTTGGCGGGACGCTGCGCTCCGCTATGACCTACGGTATCAAGAGGGATGTTTCCGATGAGGAGCTTCTGAAGGCCGCAGAAAAAACCGGCGCGCAGCAGTTGGTGCAGGATACGCCGGGTGGTCTTGACGCACACCTTGCAATCAACGGATCTTCTGTTTCCGGCGGGCAGCGGCAGAGGATGGTGCTGACCAGAGAGGTCCTGAAGGGCCGTAGCTGTCTGCTGCTGGATGAACCCACCTCAGCCTTGGATGCCAGATCGGCATTTGACATTCAGCAGAAGCTGCTGGAGGTGTTCCATGGAACGACAATGCTGATGATTACCCACGACCTTCGACTGCTGTCTGCCGTGGATCAGATCATCTTTCTGGAAAATGGCACGGTTGTGGACAGCGGTACCCATCTGGAACTGATGTCACGCTGCGCACCGTATCGGGAACTGGTGAACTGCTGCACCAATTCGAATCTTCTGGAGGTCGTGCAATGAAACAGAAAAAGCCTTTTGACACGTTTCGCATTGTGCTTCGCGGTGTGCGAATTCCGTGGCTCTTAGTTCTCATCTCTCTCACGGCTTCTTCTTTGACTGCAAATGCAATGGTCAAGAGTGCAACCATCACCGCACAGGTAGTGGATGCCTCGGGCAATCTCAAAACAAGCGAGGTCATCAGCTACATTGTCTACACGCTGGGCGGCGGTTTGCTGTCCGTACTCGGCACTTACACCAACAGTCTGATGACTGAGAAGATCAATCTCGGAGTCCGGGAAAAGCTCTGGGCCAAAATGCTGCGTATCCCTTTGAGTTTCTACGACAAGGAGAGCGGCGAAACCCTCGTCAGCCGCGTTACAAACGACTGCGACCGTGCCAGTGGTTTTATGGGCGTAGTGATCATGCTGATCAGTTCACTGTATGGCCTGGTTTTGGCCATTCAGAGCATGTACAGCTTCAGTGCTACACTGACCTTGTGGTGCCTGGTCCTTGTACCAGTAATTTCAATCGGCGTTTCGCTCAGCGGCAGATTGGTGTTCCGCATGATCAGCAACTACTACGCCGCCCGCTCACAGGTTACCACATATCTCTTGGAACGCGTAAAAAACCTTCGCCTGGTGCGCAGCAGCAACATGGAGGATGATGAAACCCGGGAAGGAAAGTACCAGTTCCGCAATCTCTTCCGGACCTGTATCCGGTATACCCTGAGTGACTCTCTGCTGACTTCTTTTATGGGCCTTACGCCGATTGGGCTGATTATCATTACCTTCATCATCGGCGGCATCAAGATTGCTTCCGGCGAGTTGACTCCCGGCGTCGTGATTGGATTTTTTGGTGTCTCAGGTATGGCGAGTGTGCGCATCAGCGTGCTCATCACGGTTTATGGAAATTATGCGGAGACCAGCGGCGTAGTTCAGAAGATCAGCACCGTGTTGAATGCTGAGGAGGAGTCAAATGAAGGAAGACCCATGGATCTCCCAGATGCGGATATTGCGTTTGAGAACGTTCAGTTCGCCTATGGCGACAAACCAGTGTTGAAGGGCGTCAGCTGTGTGATTCCAAAGAAGCGGATCACTGCAATCATAGGCAACAACGGCGCAGGCAAATCCACGCTTTTCAAGCTGCTGGAAAAAATGTATGAGCCCTCTTCCGGCAGAATTCTCTTCGGCGATGTTCCCCTCGCAACCTTCGACCCGGTTGCCTGGCGAAGGGCTTTTGCTCTGGTTTCACAGGACAGGCCGCTGCTGTCGGGCACGATTCGTGAGAATATGACTTACGGCTGCAACCGCAGCATCAGCGACGAAGAACTCAGAGAAGCAGCAAAGCAGGCAAATATTCTAGAACTGATTGAATCTCTGCCGGATGGCTTTGATACCCACGTGGAGCCAGGCGGAAGCAACTTTTCCGGCGGCCAGCGGCAGTGTATTGCCATTGCCCGCGCCATTATGCGCAATCCTGATTATTTGCTGCTTGATGAGGCTACCAGCAACATGGATGCGCAGAGCGAGCGGCTCGTTTCTGAAGCGCTTGCCAATTTGATGAGAGGACGTACTACGATCATGATTGCCCACAACCTTTCCGCAATCAGCTGCGCCGACTATATCATCGTTCTGCAGGATGGAAAAGTCGATGCGTGCGGAACGCCGGAAGAAGCTGCCAAGGCAAGTGTGATCTTCCGCGACTTTGTTAAGAGTCAGACAGCAACAGCTTTATGCTAGAGCGTGAAAGCGATGACAGGAGAATAATCCACATGAGAACAAAATTGTATCGTTCGGTAGACCTGAACACAATTCTGCGGTCTGTTGACCCTTCCTGCATCCCCACGGAGGAGAGCCTCCGTGGATATGTGCGGAAGGAATTGACGCGGGGGTGTGCTTTCTATACGCCTTGTGCCGCAGAGGAACCCATACGCCACGGCGATAAGGCGACGATTCGCGTTTCCAGTGCCCTTGCCAAATTCAACCGGGAGAAGGTGCCCGTCTCCGTTGGAACGGGACTGTATAACGCCGATTTGGAAGCGGCGCTGATCGGATTGAAGGCTGGAGAAAGCGGAACGGTTACCGTCAAGGGTGAGACAGTCTCGTTTACCGTCCTCGGGGTCGAGCTACCATGCCGCCCTGATCCGACCGATGAGATGGCGCGGGCTCAGGACATCGAAGGCGTGACGACTGTGGCGCAGTTCAGCGCTTACGTTCTGAAACAGAAGAGGGAAGAATATCTCAAGGCGCTGGTAGAGCAGTTGTTGGATCAGATGATCCTTCAGTCCGATTTCAGCGACATCAATCCACAGGATGTTAAAGAAGCGACGGATTTAAGGTATACAGTCATGCGCGAACGGTTTCTGCACTCCGGAACCGATCTGGATGCTCTCACACCGGAAGAGTGGTCACAGACAATCTACGCGCCAAAGGCTTTTTCCTATATGGAAAAGTACAACCCGGAAATGGGGAAACTCGCTGCTGCGCCCAACAAACAAGCCTACTATGAGCTATTGCGCCCTGAGATTGAGCGTTCCATCCAAAACGCGCTGGTACTCTGCACGGTGCTCCTCAAAGAGGATGCAGCGGCGTATGATCCGACTAAACAGCTTCATGCGGATAAGCCTCTAGTTGAAGAGTTTACCCGGATAGTTCAAGCCCAATTATTTGCGAAAGGATAACATTATGGCTATTGTACATCCTACCATGCAAAATTTTAACAGCATCGTTGCGGAAGGCTTTTGGATTGCCGATTTCTATACGACCCACTGCGGTCCGTGTAAGCTGATAGATGTGATTATCAACGACATTGTGACGGAAAATCCGGATATCAACTGGGCAAAGTGCAATCTGGATGACGATGAGAGCTTTATGGAACAATTCCAGATTTTGGGAACGCCGACATTGCTGTTTTTTCTGAATGGTGAATTAAAAGGAAAAATGGTGGGCGGATTCTATGAGCGCAAGGAAATTGAAGCCCAGATATCTCAGTGTATCTATGGGGAATAATTTTCCTGCCGTGACAGAGTGCCTATTCTAAAGCTATATGCCAAGTGGTTTTATCTTGGCTTACAAAAAAGACTGGCATAGTGCCAGCCTTTTTTGTTTGTTCCGCTGAAGGTCAGATTCACTTGGCTATACCTGCTTTAGCAGTCGTTAGGGAAAGTGATGCAGTCGATAGCTTCTTTGATGAGTCTTGAGGCGCATGCCAGTATTATACCCCTTCTAAGGCCTAATCAATATCCAGACTTGCCGGGGGTCATGACTCTGAATTTATACCTGATGCGAAACGTTTATCTTCCAATCGACGCAAAATTTGCAGACTGCAGATGGTACTATAATTGCTTTGATTCTTATTATCGCGATGTAGATGCTACGCCGATGGTAGAGAAGATAGCGTAGTACATGGAAGAACGGCTGCGTACCGTGTGGCAGCAAGGCGAGTTGCCTGTTGTTTTGTCCAGTTGTAAAGGCGGGTGATACGGGCCTTGATTTCTTTGAGCAGCCGGTTCTGTGCGGTGATTTCCCGATTGACGGTGCTTTTTCGGTGACAAGTCCCCGGTGTTCCATCTGTGTGGCGGCGATGCCCATATGGACGGTAGGTATCTGCTGCAACTCTGTCCAAAAACCATTTCATCAAGGAAGAGTCCATGAAAGCTGATGCGTATACCGCGCTGTTTTTCCCTTTTGGGAAACCGGACTTTGTGGAGGACGGGAAAGCATCGACATGGAACGTGACCGACCGCACCATGATCGCGCTGGCGATGACGATGCGCGATAAGCCGATGGTGGTAAACATGGAATTTCAGCGGGAATATGCCGAACGCTACAACTGGCTGATACAGCAATTCAAGGATTGGGCGTTTACCTTTTGCTCCAGCTTTCTTTACTATTTAAGGATAGACAAAATCGACGAAACCGCCCACGAGCTTTACCAGCAGGACATGGCAGCCTTTGACGGTATCGCGCCGACGTATCATATTGCGTTGCTGGACAAACCGACCATCCTATGGAATTTTCATTCACTGTTGATTGGCATTCAGATGATGTTCAGCTTCATGCTGACGGATGAGGCAAAACTTCTGCGTGTCTGCAGGCATTGCGGTAGGGCGTCCATGGCGAGTCATCCCAGCGCTGTTGGTGTAAAAACCGGTACAACGTTTACAAGAATCGGGAAAAGTATAAGTAAAAGCCTCTTGTCACTGTTTGTTTTTACACTAAGTAACCGCTGATTTAATCCGTTCGGGAAAAAGGATATAATAAAAGAAAAAGCGATAGGCGCTAAGGATGGACGGACAGCAGAACTTTTTAGATATGGAATATGCAAATCGGAAACGGAAAACCAAACTGGAAGAGTTTCTGGAGGACATGAACGAAGTGATTCCATGGGATGAATAGGCTGGCATCATCCTGCCATATTGCACACATGTTATCAAGTGCGAACCTTTATATGCTGGTTCAGGCCGTAAAGCGGCCGAATTTTGCTCTGGACATATTGATTCGCAGCCCTACAATAATTTTTCAATTATTTCTTCGTATGATGAAACTTCGCCAATCGTGAAACCACTTTCAATGCATTTCTTAAATTTTATTCCCAATATGGTATCATTAATAAATGCTGCTCCGACTACCTTCCCGGAAGAGATAGCAGCCAGTGCATAATCTTCTCCACTGCGTTTGCGATAGAATTGTACCCCTTCCGCAGCCTGAATGGAACCGATCGACAAGATCGAAACGCCTGCCACTTTTGTCATTGGTGAAGGGATTACCGTATGATAAACGGCATCGATACCGGACGCATTCAGCCCGGCAATTTCTCCCTGCTTTGCAGCGACTGCCATTAATCCCGGAATTGCTCCCGAAAATTCCGCAGCATCACCGCAGGCATAAATATCGTTTGCAGAGGTTTGCATATGTTCGTCAACTAAAATGCCACGGTTGGTTTTAATTCCGCATTTCTTGGCGAGGTCTGTAGAAGAACGGACGCCTGCGGCGGCAATCACGCATGCATTTTTAATCTCAGTTTGGTATTGTTCGATATTGCCGCCGCCATGAATTATAATTCCTTTCTTTTCCAGAAGCTTCTTTAAAAACAGTCCGCCCTCCCGATCCAATTGACGGGGAAGAGGATAGTCGCTGATATCGTATACGGATACTTTGGCTCCCAGTTGTGAAACGGCAAATGCTGTTTCCAGCCCCAACACTCCCCCGCCGACAACGAAAGCTCTATGGGTACGCATACACGCTTCTCGGATTGCAAGCGCATCCGAATACGTCCGAAGCGAATATACCTTTTCGGCAAATGGAACAGAAGGGATATTGGGAGAGGAACCGCATGCGAGAATCAAAGAAGCGTATTCGGTGGAATTTCCATCTTCCCAGATGACGGACTTTTTTACTGGATCTATATCGCAAGCCTTCACGGAAGGAAAAAATTGAATTCCGGCGGATGAAAACCAGTCTTCGCTTTGCATTAGAATATCGTTAATTTCAGTGCCAGTATGAATCGCTTCCGGCAAACGGGGCCGCCAATAAGGGGGAAAAGATTCTGCACCGGCCAAAATTGTCTGTTTCCCGGCTTTACGGGCTGCTTTGGCTGCATTCAGTCCCGCGGGACCCGCCCCAATAATTAAAATTTCTGTTTTCATGATTGGTACCTCCTTAATTTTAGAAGAAGAAATTCTTTTGGATAAGATCTTTATGTATTATAATAAAGAACAAAATAGCGCGGTTTTATATGAACAAATTGCTCAAAAGGTTAAAAATGATAAGGACCGCGAAACACTTCTCTCAATTGCAGAAGACAAGCAAAAACATGCGGTAGCTTTCGAAAAATACTCTGACCGGAAACTGAAACCAAATTATTTTCGAACCAGGCTGTTTCTTCTTGTACGCTGTTTGCTTAGGTATACATTTTTAATCAAATTACTTGAATACGGAGAAAGTAGGGGATTCACTCTTACCAATCTGAAATTGACCAAATCCCCGAAATCAGTCAAATCCTTGTGGATGAAGAAAAGCACGACAAAGATCTTGATGAGCTTGCTTGACGAAGAGCGTCTGCATTATATAGGAGACATCATACTGGGGATGAATGACGCTCTGGTGGAACTGACCGGTTCACTCGCCGGATATACATTAGCGATGCAAAACTCTAAAATAATTGCCATGGCGGGCCTCATTACGGGAATCTCTGCTACGCTTTCCATGGCAGGATCTGGATATTTATCGGCAAGGGAGGAAGAGAGCAAGAATGCGGTTAAGTCCACGACAATCATTGGACTTTCCTACTTTATTACGGTAGTTTTTCTGATTCTCCCTTATCTCATCTTTCCGGCGGGCGCATACCTTTGGGCTCTTGCGGTGACGGTCCTGATTGCCTTGATGATTATCGCTGGTTTTAATTTTTATATCTCGGTTGCAAAGGACAGACCTTTTGGGAAGGGATTTTGGAGCATGGCAGGCATCAGCATCGGCGTAGCCGCTATTTCCTTTGCAGTTGGGTATGTTGTCAAACATGTCCTTGGCATCAGCTTATAATTCCAATTTTCTTTCATCGGAGTTATTGATTAAAAATAACTGACTAGAAGTGCTATGTTCAGGAACGAGACGATCAGTGCAATGCACCAAAGCAAAACTTTGTTGCATTTCGAATTTGCGTATTTTCCCATTACTTTTTTCGAGGAAGTGAGATAAATTAAAGTAAAAATTGTAATCGGGAGTTGTATGCTGAGAAGCATTTGAGAATAAATCAAACCGTCGAACGGCGAGGCAATCAAAAATATAATCAGTGCGGCAGGTACCATGGTAATCAAAATTCCAGCTTTGGTGTGGATGTCGGAAATATCATAAGGCTTTGCAAAGATACCTGCGAAAATGCTCCCACCTGCCATGCCTGCGGTAATGCTGGAAGAAAGGCCCGCAAACAACAAGGCAATTGCAAAGACAAGGGCTGCTGCGTTCCCAAGCAAGGGGGTGAGCATTGACTCCGCTTGGGATAAATCTGTAACGGTGGTTTTATGAACGAAAAAGGTTGCAGCCGCCATCAGAATCATGGCGCTGTTAATCGCCCATCCGATCAACATGGAAAACAGCGTATCACAGAATTCATATTTCAGCTGCTTTTGAATCACATTCTCGTCCTGCAGATTCCATTGCCGACTTTGGATTACTTCGGAATGCAGAAACAGGTTATGCGGCATAACCACCGCTCCGAGAACGCTCATAATAATCGGCATGGAGTTTTTTGGAAAAAATGGCTTGATCCACCCGACGGCTGAAGCACCCCAATCAATATGTACGATGCAAATTTCGAAAAGGAATGAGAGACCAATCAGAGATACAAACCCGATAATTACTTTTTCGATTTTTCGGTAGGAATTTGTAAATTGAAGGATTAGAACGGTAAGAAGAACAAGGATGGAACCAATTTTAATCGGTATTCGGAAAAGCATCTGAAGTGCAATCGCTGCGCCGAGAATTTCGGCAATTGCTGTGGAAATGGCTGCGATTACAGCTGTGAAAAGAATGGCGTTTTTCAACCAGGGCCGAAGGTTGTCTGTCGCGGCTTCGGAAAGACATTTTCCGGTTACAATGCCGAGGTGCGCCGCGTTATGCTGCAGAACAATTAACATAATGGTGGACAGAGTAACCATCCAAAGGAGCGTATAGCCATACTCAGAGCCAGCCGCAATATTGGAAGCCCAGTTGCCTGGGTCAATAAACCCCACCGTAACAAGTAAACCAGGGCCTATGTATTTAAAAAAATCGATTGAGGTCGATTTGGAATGAGTTCCATCAGAAAGCAGTTTCAAAATGCAATCACCTGCTCCGTTTCCACATTTTACAAAGCATTGCAATACTCATATTTCTGCATTTATGTCATTTTATAAGACATAACTATATCTTACCACGAAAACAGTTGACAAACATCAAAGATAGGATAAAATATAATTAGTTTCTATTACGGTAAATACGGTAAAAAAGGGAGGTTAATGCTATGAAAAAGTATCAATGCACTGTCTGTGGATATGTGTATGATGAGGAAAAAGGATGCCCCGATCAGGGAATTGCTCCCGGTACAAAATGGGAAAATGTTCCTGATGATTTTGTCTGCCCGGAATGCGGAGCGACAAAAGATGCATTTGAACTGATGCAATAAAGTCAGACTATGTACGGCAACAGCCCCGCCAGTAAAAACGGCGGGGCTGTTGTTAAAAAACTTGTGTTTCATCAATACTTTTCTGAGATTAATTCAACCCATTTGACGAAAGCGTCCATGTACTGCTTTAGATATTGTTTTGTCGACTCATTTGTCACCTGGCCGTTTTCATTTAAAACAGACGTCACATTGCCGAGATAGGCTTCTGGCTGCTGCAAAAGCAGAATGTTCAGAAAAACCATGGGCTGACGGAGATGATGGTTCGCGCCGAAAGCCCCAAGACCGCCGGGCGATACGCTGATAATGCCGCCGGCTTTTCCATCCCAAGCGTTTTTACCGTAGGGCCGTGATCCGACATCCAATGCGTTTTTAAGAACGGCCGGATAAGAACGGTTGTATTCCGGTGTCACAAAAAGGCACCCGTTAAGCGGTTTAACATCCTCACGAAATTTTATCCATGCCTCCGGCGGCCTGCCCTCATCGTCCAAATCCTGATTGTACATGAGTAAGCCGGATAAATCCATCATACGCATTTTAAAATTTTCGGGTGCCAGCGATGAAACATAATTGGCAATGGCACGGCTGTAGGACGCTTTTCGCAGGCTTCCGACAAATACTCCTACTGTTCTGTCTTTCATAGTTGTACCTCCTGAATTTTTTTAAAATGTAAAATATAGGATTTATTCATTGTCAGGATAGCTGCTTGAAACTGTTTCGTCAAGTGCAGGCTTGGCATATTCATGTGGGGTTGATTAAATAAAATAGTGCGAAATCATAAAAATAATAGAGGAGGATCTACCGATGAAAACGATTCCGCAATAGAAAAAATAGAGGCAATGGAAATCCTTGATTTACGGAGAAACCCAACAATCCGAACAGAGGTAACGTTTTTAAATGGGATAACAGGCACTGCCGCCGTCCCGTCTGGAGCATCAACAGGAGAATTTGAGGCTGTTGAACTGCGCGATGGGGATAAACTGCGTTATCAGGGAAAAGGTGTCCTCAAAGCGGTTGAAAATGTGAATATCGCTATTTTCGACGCGGTGAAGGGCATGGATGCCTGTCGGCAGTGCGAGGTTGACAGCACAATGCTGGAACTGGATGGTACGGAGAACAAATCGAAACTCGGTGCGAACGCTATTCTGTCCGTTTCTCTTGGAATTCCGTTGACCACTATATCGGAGGCTGCGGGGCGCGAACGTTGCCTGTCCCGATGATGAATATCTTAAGCGGGGGAGCACATGCCTCCAATAATGTGGACATTCAGGAATTCCTAATCATGCCGGTGGGTGCCCAATCGTTTGCCGAGGGGCTACGCTGGTGCGCCGAAGTGTTTCACACCTCAAGAAAGTGCTTTCGGACCGCGGACTTTCGACGGCTGTCGGCAATGAGGGAGGGTTTGCTCCCAATCTGAAAGACGATGAAGACGCACTGAAAGCGATCCTTGAAGGAATTGAAAAAGCCGGCTATCATCCGGGCGAACAGTTCCGGATCGCTATGGACCCTGCGTCAAGCGAATGGTACCAGAAGGATGGAAGCTATCTGTTAACAAAAAATAGAAAAGGATGTCTGCTGACGAACTGATTGATTTTTGGGATAAGCTGATTACAAAATATCCAATCGTCTCTTTTGAGGATGGCCTCGCCGAGGTAGATTGGAACGGCTGAAAAAAATTAACGGAAAAACTTGGCCAAAAAGTGCAGCTCGTTGGCGACGATTTATTTGTCACAAATACAAAGCGTTTGAAAAAGGGAATCAATCTGGGTGTTTCCAATTTCATCCTGATCAAGCTCAACCAGGTCGGTACGCTGACCGAAACCCTCGATGCCATCCGAATGGCACAGCAGGCCGGTTACACTGCCGTGGTTTCCCACCGTTCGGGAGAAACGGAAGACACTACGATTGCCGATCTTGCCGTCGCCGTAAACGCAGGGCAGATCAAGACGGGAGCACCGTCAAGAAGCGAGCGTGTCGCCAAATACAACCGCCTTCTTCAGATTGAGCGCGAGCTTGGAGGCGCGGCTCTGTGCAGGGGAATCACGTCATTTTATAATCTTAAGTAATTGAATGCGGCTGCGAAAAGGTTGGCCTGCAATGACCGGGAAATCAAGACGGGCCTGATAGCGGGCCTGATGCTTCTCCTGTTTATGCGGAAGAAATCAGGTTTTATCTTCAGGCGGCCTTTTGCGCAGGGGCTGTCATCATGACAGTAGTTAAATGGAGATAACGGGGCTTATTTCTTTTCTGACTATTGTCAGCATCTTTGTCGATGTATGCCTGCTGTTGCAACTGGACGAATTCGAATAGCAAAATCAATGTGAAATAGCGGAATGTTAAACAAATATGAGGCCATCGCATTGCGATGGCCTCATATTTGTTTAAAGTTGAATAATAAATAGAGAAAAATCAGGCTTAAAATCTACGAAAGTGACATTGATATAAGTGGACAAAATTAGTATACTTTAAGTGCAAAACAAATAGACTAATGAAGAAAATGAAAATTTGAATAATAAAAAGTCAAAAGACCGGAACCGAAAGTTCCATAATGCTGGGAGGCTTGAATGGTGAAAAAAACGAATTCTAAAAAAATCAGCAGTAAAAGCACAGGGGTAAAAGAAAAAAATAATACTTATTATATCATTCCCAATGAAGCGTGCTGTTCGGCTGAATTTTCCGATGGATGTATTTTCAGCGATGAAACTTGATAGGAAGCTAGTCGGATACCGGGTCCCTATTTTTCTATATGTATTTAAAACGGAAAGGGCTGCAAACGATGATGAAAGTTCAGGCTGTTTTTCATATTGATGAAGTAGCAAAATGGGATATGCTCCTAAAAAACGTGCAAAACCTGATTCGTAATATTGATAGGACGGCTTCAAGCGTTGAAGTTGTTGCCAATAGTAAAGCGGTGGAGTTTTATCGGACGGCGACGAACGGGGATTTTACGGAAATTATGCGGAAACTTGCCGATGCCGGAGTGAGTTTTATTGCATGCGGCAATGCCTTAAAGAGATTTGAAATCCAAAGGGAAGAACTGTTACCGTTTGTCAAGACGGTTCCATCCGGCGTTTTAGAACTTATTAAATGTCAAAATAAAGGATATGCATATTTAAAGCCATGACTTTTCAACTTATTTTACAAAATATTGTAAAATAAAATAGTAATATGTTGTATTATGCACAACTTGATGCTATAATCAAGGCGAAGAATTTTAGGAAGGACGTGAAGTTGTGAAACTCGTTTTGCTGCGGCATGGGGAAAGCGAATGGAATCAAAAAAATCTGTTCACCGGTTGGACGGATGTTGATTTAACCGAAAAAGGTAAAGCAGAAGCCCGGAATGCCGGAACACTGCTTCGGCAAAGCGGATTCGATTTCGATATCTGCTATACCTCTTATCTTAAGCGGGCCATCCATACCTTAAATCTCGTATTGGAACAAATGGATCGTGAATGGCTTCCTATTATTAAAACGTGGAAGCTGAA
>JAEZFF010000052.1 GCA_023417635.1 Bacillota bacterium
GTCGCAATTGCCGCGCCCGTAATTTCCATCCTGAAAGCAAAAATGAACAGCGGGTCAAGCCCTATGTTAAGGATTCCGCCGAACGCTACACCGATGCTGGCCTGCTTTGAATAGCCTTCCGCTCTTACAAGATGAGCGAGTTCCGGATTCAGTACCGTCGGAACGGCGCCGATGCCGATTGTCCAGAATATGTAATCGTGGCTGTACTTCCACGTTCCACCGTTCGCGCCGAGTATTGGCAGTAAGGTTGGAAGAAAAGCGATAAGAACGACACCGTAAAGAAACGCTGCGGCGACAGCTGTCCAAACGCAGAAGGAAGAGCAGTGCGATGCCTTTTCTCTTTCGTTTGCCCCAAGGCATCTGGAAATAAGGCTTGCCCCGCCGATTCCGAACAGGTTTGCGAGGGCGGTCATGAACATAAAGAGCGGCATTGCAAGCGTTGCCGCTGCCACCTGATTCGGGTCGCCCAGCTGTCCCACGAAAAACGTGTCCGCCATATTGTAAATGACGGTGATAACCTGACTGATTACGGTTGGGATTGCCAGTGTGACTACAGCCTTCCCTGCCGGCATGGAAGAAAAAAGGCTTTCTTTTTCTACGCCTGCACTCAATGCCGACGCCTCTTTTCCGCGCGGTCTAAACTTTCGGAAAAGCACTTGATTGCAAAGTGAAAACTCTCGTCAGTATCTGCTGGGTAATGTGAGAAAAATCCGGTATCCGTCTCTGAAACATAACCATGCACGATGCTGCGGAAGAAACGCCGGAAGTGTATCTTCTCGTCTTCTTCAATGTCATAGTCCGCCAGCATTTTTACAATCGGCTCAGTAATGCGTGCTGCGGCTTCATCCAGCACATGATTGTCGGAAGCCGCAATATTTATTACAAGCCAATACAGTTCCCTGTGCTCTTTTGCAAAGCGCCGATAAGCTTCCGCCAGCGCATAGACTGCCTGCCCGCGATGCAGGCCCTCAATGGCCTGAAATTCTGCGTTCCTCTGCAGTTTCAGCGCGTAATTGCACACTCCAGCCAGCAGCTCATCCATATTTTCTACATGGTTATAAAGCGAAGCGGTCTTTACTCCCAGTTCATCAGCAACGAGCTTCATTGAAAAATTGTTCCGCCCATATCGTTCAATGACATTTACCGCAGCCTTAATAAGGACTTCCCTATTTAGCCCTTTCTGTGCCATATTTTAGCCTCCCAAAACTAATGACGTTAGTTATATGCTAAGCTAATGCCGTTAGTTTGTCAATGTGACACTTTCCCTGTTTGCATACATATTTTTATTGTCCGATTGTGGGCGGCGGGTATTTATAGTTTATTTTCTGTCATGTCAATAAGTTGCTTCTAAATTATTCTATCTATGTTTTCTATAAGTATTTATGGACAATATTGTAATGTCAGTAGCAAAACTGTGCGTTCCTCCAAAAAAAGCCGCGATTGCCCGATTTGTTGCTTTTATTTCATTACAAGTGTAAAATAAAAATGTTAGCTGCATCAATAGAATCAGCTGAGTAATCAAATAACGAAGGAAGCAGGAAAATTTGGATCAAAAAATCAGCGGCAAAAGAAAATGGATTATTTTAGCGATAACGTCAATCGGAACTTTTATGGGAACGCTTAACAGCACTATTGTAAATGTGGCACTGCCGGTCATGTCGAAAGAAATGAATGTTTCAATTAATGCCATTCAGTGGGTCATTTCGGCCTACCTTCTTACGACTGTGCTTCTGCTTCTGATATTTGGGAAGCTGTCCGAATTCATAGGCAAAAAATACATTTTTGCCTTTGGCACTCTCCTGTTTGCCATTGGGTCGGCACTCTGCGCCTGTTCCCATACGCTGGGTATGCTTACAGTTTCACGCATTATTCAGGCGATTGGTACCTCAGGGATGTTTTCCATGTCGATGGGCATTGTATCCGGTGCTTTTCCGGACTCAGAAAGAGGCCGGGCACTCGGAATTGTTGGCACAATGGTTGCGATTGGTACGATTGCCGGTTCAAGCCTCGGCGGAATCCTGGTCAGCGCATTTGGCTGGCCGTCAATTTTTGTAATTAATGTTCCAATTGGAATTATCGGCTCGATTGTGTCTTTTATTTTTCTTCCGGAGTCCTCTGGCTTGAAAAAAGTCAAGTCCTTTGATATTGCAGGGGCTGTCTCTTTTAGCCTGTTTATTTTAATTTTATTTTTGGCATTGTTGTTTACACAGGAAAATGTTCTGCCCGCTGTCTACTTAATTCCTGCAGTGCTCGTCGCAGCTATATTTTTGCTTATATTTATAAAAGTGGAAAAGCGGTCGAAAAATCCGTTGCTGGACTTGAACCTTTTTAAGGTGAGAGAATTCTCATTTGGCTTAATTGCGGCCTATTTCTGCTTTATCATTTTAAACTCGACCATGCTCTTTATCCCGTTTTACTTACAGGACGTTTTAAAGCTCAGCACACTTGACTGCGGACTGATCCTTTCGGCATATCCAATCAGCATGGGAATTGTGGCGCCAATCAGCGGCTGGCTTTCCGACCGCATTACTTACCGCCCGCTTGCAATAGCCGGTATGATTGTTACTGCGGTCGCCATGCTCCTTCTAATCAGCCTGAATCAAAGATCCTCCATTCCGGAAGTGGTCGTTTTAATGTGCCTTCTTGGCACGGGCCTTTCCCTCTTTCAGTCGCCGAACAACTCCAGGGTGATGGGTAACGTTTCAAAGGATAAGCTTGGCATTGCGGGCAGTGTCAATGCTTTGTTCCGCTACATTGGGCTTTCTTCCGGCACAACATTTACGATGCTGATTTTTTCCTTCTCGTCGAATCTCAGTATGAGCAAGCTTTCCAATGGGTTTCAGACCGGTTCATTTCTGCATGGAGTTGCCGCTGTATACCTGTTTGACGCAGTCTGCGCCTTGATTGCCATGGCGTTCAGCATGACAAAAGTGACGAAGGCAACAGAAGCACAAGCGGAATAAGCAGGACCTTAATTTTTAGTTCCTTAAAATTCAGTTTATGTATGACTGGCCAAGCGGTCTTTTTTTCTGCTCTTGATACCAAACGAAAAAAGCAATCCAATAAAGGAGAATACTGTAGCTGCAAAAAAAGCAATTTGCAGCCCTTTTATTTGCGCGGCTTTCGGAGCCATCGCCTTCAGGCTGTAGTTGGTGCCAGCCGTCATAACAGTTACCAGCAGCACCGTTCCCAAAGATCCGCCAATCTGGCGGAATGTGTTGTACACTGCCGTGGCATGCGCAATCAGGTCGTCACTGAGGGCATTCACTCCCGCCGTCATGGCCGGAGTGGTGATGATGGAAATTCCAATCATGCGCAGTGCATACAAAACTGCAAGCCATATCATTGAAGTGTTCGCACCGATAAAAAGAAAACCGACAGACATAATCGCCATGACGGCATCACCGATGATTAAAAGCGGCCTCGCGCCAAACCGGTCATAAAGAGAACCGCTCACCGGGGACAACAGCGCCGTTAACAATGCGCCTGGCAGTAAAATCAGCCCAGAGGTCAGTGCCGACATCCCACGGGTGTTTTGAATGTACAAGGGCATCAGGACCTCCACACCCACCATCATGCCGAAGCTAATCATGCTGATAATGGTCGTTAAAGTAAAGGTTCTGTTTTGAAAAACACGGAATTCAAGCATCGGCTGGCTAAGTCTTAATTGTCTATGAATAAACAGGAACAGGCACACGGCGCCCACAAGGAAAGAAAGAATTTCCGAGACACTGAACAGTTCGCTGGCACCCAGGCTGTTAATTCCGTACATGATGCCTCCGAAACCCAGCGAAGAAAGCAGAACGGATGGAATATCAATCTTTGACTTTTCGGTTTCCGATTTTTCGTCAATCACAAATGCCCCAATGATTAAAACGATGACCGCGACCGGGAAGACGAGAAGGAACAAGGCATTCCAGGGCAGCCTGTCTATAATCCAACCGCTTAAAGTAGGGCCGATGGCTGGCGCAAAGGAAATTACAAGGCCGACAATTCCCATGACGGAACCGCGCTTTTCCCTGGGATACAAAACCAGGAACACCGTCTGCATAAACGGCACCATAATGCCGCCCCCCACCGCCTGCAGAATTCTGGCAAACAGTAAAACAGCAAAATTGGGGGAAAGACCTGCCAAAAGTGTCCCGGCGCTGAAAAACCCCATTGCATAAATAAAGAGCCTGCGCATGGAAAATCTTTTCATCAAAAATGCAGTGTTGGGGATTACAATGGCATTAATGAGCATATAAACCGAAGTAAGCCATTGAGCCTCATCTGCGGTAATTTGAAGGCTTCTCATAATGTGGGGCAATGCTGTAGCAAGCAAAGTCTGGTTTAGGATTGCGATAAATGTGCCAACAATCATTACGGCTGAAATTGCTTTAGTGTGTGAAGAGCTGGATGGCTGAGTCTGATTCATAAAATCTGTTTCCTCCAAACTGTCAAAGAAGAAAAATAAGTAAAACTGCCAATAAGCAGCAACGTTAATCTTATAAATTTCATTATACGCTT